>CALDFY010000334.1 GCA_937942115.1 uncultured Anaerolineae bacterium
GGGTATGTAGCGCAGGCCGCCAGGCCTGTCAGTGCAGGCGAACAGCCTGCGCTACGCCCCGGGTATGTAGCGCAGGCCGCCAGGCCTGTCAGTGCGGGCCCACACTGGTTATGTAGCGCAGGCCGCCAGGCCTGTCAGTGCAGGCGAACAGCCTGCGCTACGCCCCGGGTATGTAGCGCAGGCCGCCAGGCCTGTCAGTGCAGGCGAACAGCCTGCGCTACGCCCTGGGTTATGTAGCGCAGGCCGCCAGGCCTGTCAGTGCAGGCGAACAGCCTGCGCTACACCCTGTATGTTTCTGGATAGGGCGCGCAGCGCCCGCAAGGATCACCCCTCACCGACGCTCAGAGCAGACTACAGAGATTCGCCCGAGGCGACATCTCCCCGAGGGACAATACCGACGAATCCTATCGCTTCAAAAGCGGCAATGGCGTAGGCCTGATATTCCCGCAATCTCTCCCGAAGCATGTCAACAGACCGCCATTCATCGCGCTCATAGGAGTCCAGCAGTTCTCGCTCTTCCGGTTCCCCATTCACCTTACGGTTCATTTTCTGTCATCTCCTCAAGCCCCAGGCAGGCTTCAGGGACGTTTGCTACGCATCGCCATTTCCGCGCAAATAGAGCCTATGCTCCCGAATGTACGCCTCCACCGCCGGAGGGACCAGGTAGCGGACCGGCAACCCTTCCCGCACCCGTCGCCGCAGGTCGGTGGCGGAAAGGTCCAGGCGGGGCGCGTCCAGCCAGACCACCCGTTCCCGGATACCGGGGACTTCCCGCTCCAGCCGGTCCAGGTCGGCGTTCCCGCCGGGCCGTTCCATCACCGCCAGAACGGCCTGGCGGATAATCCCCACCGGGTCGCGCCAGGTCGGAAATTCGGCCAGGCTGTCGCTCCCCATCAGAAAATAAAATTCAGCCTCGGGAAACATCTTCCCCAGCAGGGCCAGCATGTCCACCGTGTAATGCGGGCCGGGCCGGTCCAGGTCAACGCGGGAGAGAACGAAGGCCGGATGGTCCGCGATGGCGGCCTTCACCATCGCGGCCCGGTGGACGGCCGGGCTGAGGGGATAGCCGGGTTTGTGGGGCGGGTCACCCGCGGGGACGAAGAGCACCCGGGCCAATCCCAACTGGACGCGCGCCGTCTCCGCCAGGGCCAGATGGCCGTAGTGCGGAGGGTCAAAGGTGCCGCCCAGAATGCCGAGACGGAGGGGATCACCACCCGTCAATGTACTTGGCCCACTCCTGATTTTCCCGCAGATAGGTACTGAAGAGATACCGGGCGGTCGGGCGGGGTTCAAAGGGAGGCCGCAGAAGGGTCATCCGGGCCTCTTCCAGCGTGCGGCTTCCCTTGCGCCGGTTGCACTGGGGGCAGGCCGCGACCAGGTTCTCCCAGCGATGCTCGCCCCCCCGATGGCGCGGGACCACGTGGTCTATCGTCAGATTGGCGGCCTCCCGGCCGCAGTACTGGCAGCGGTACTCATCCCGCCGCAGGATTTCCCGCTTGGTCAGACGGACGCGCGGCGCGGGCCGACGCACGACGAAGACCAGGCGGATCACCGAGGGCCGCTCATAGACGGTGGAGACGGTGCGGATGAAGCCGCGCCCGTTCTCCACCACCACGGCCTTCCCGGAGAGGATCAGCCCCATCGCCCGCTTCGTCGTGCAGACATGCAGGGGTTCGTAGTTGCCGTTCAGCACCAGTACCGGCCGGTTCATTCCGTCCTCCATCGCCACAAGTATAGCACAAATGGCGAATCCGTCAATCCGGACGCTGGGGCAGAAATGTTGCCATTGGGTGACCTTTCGCTATAAAGAGAACCGCTCCCGCCGGACGGTGACCGTCTCCAGGAAATCCCGGTCTATCTCCACCCCGATGCCCGGCCCCTGGGGGACGTCTATGGTGCCGTCGGGGTTGAGGCGGAAGGGAGGGATGACCACATCCCGCTCATAGTAGCGGTCGCTGGCGGAGATATCGCCGGGGAGGATGTAGTTGGGCAGGCTGGCGATGGCGACATTGTGCGCCCGCCCAACGCCCGTCTCCAGCAGGCCGCCGCACCAGACCGGCACCCTCCGCTCCTGGCAGAGGTCATGGATGCGGCGGGCCTGGGCCAGGCCTCCTACCCGGCCCGGCTTGATGTTGATGATGGAGCAACTCCCCAGTTCCAGCGCCGCCCGCGCGTGGGCCGGGGTGGGAATGGATTCATCCAGACAAATCGGCGTCCGGAGCCGCCGCTGCAGCAGGCTGTGCTCGTAGAGGTCGTCGTGGGCCAGCGGCTGCTCTATCATCAACAGCCCCCACTCGTCCAGCGCGGCCAGGCGGTTGGTGTCCGCAAGGGTGTAGGCGGAGTTGGCATCCACCATCAGCGGCACCGTGGGCCAGCGCCGCCGCAGTTCCCGCACCACGTCCACATCCCACCCCGGCTTGATCTTCACTTTGACCCGCCGGTACCCCTGGGCCAGGTACCCCTCCACCTGTTCCAGGAGTTCGGGGAGGGTGTCCTGGATGCCCACGCTGACGCCGCTCAGGATGCGCTCCCGCACGCCGCCCAGGAGCCGCGCCAGGGGGAGCCCCTTCTGTCGGGCCTCCACATCCCACAGCGCCTCCTCCAGCCCGGTCTTGGCCATCGGATGCCCGCGCACCCGGGCCATCCGGGCGAAGGCGTCGGCCGCGCGCTCTATCTCCTGCCCCAGCATCATCGGAATCAGAAAGTCCCGCAGGACGTGCCAGGCCGTCTCCACCGTCTCTGCCGAGAACCAGGGGCCGTCTTCCACGGGGGACTCCCCCCACCCTTCCACTCCGTCGGCCCAGACGGTGACCAGGATGGTGTGCCGTTCTTGAGTCCGGCGGAAACTGGTCTCAAAATGCCGCTTCAGAGGCAGACGAACGTAGCGGATTTCCACCTGCTCAATGCGCATCGGCTCCCCCTTTGAATCACGGAACGTGACGAGACCTTGTGTCTCCGTGTCTTTGTGTGAAACCGACCTACACGCGGATGCGCTGCCAGGCGCCGTTGCGGAACCGTACCCCCAGCATCAGCGCGCGGACGCTCATATCCAGAATCATCGCCGCCCAGATGCCGGGCAGGGCCAGACCGGCGGCGATGCCCAGGAGCCACGAAAGGGGCAGGCGGACCAGCCAGATGGGCAGGGCCTGGGCCAGGAGGACGTAGCCGGTATCTCCGGCCCCGCGCAGCGCGCCGGAGAGGACGAAGTACCAGGCCAGCGAGGGCTGGATGAAGGCGCACCCCCGAACCGCGATGGCTCCCTGGGCGATCACCCCTGGGTCGGAGGTGAAGAAGCGGACCAGCGGCTCGGCCAGGAAGAAGGCGGCGACCCCTCCGCCGCACATCACCGCCAGCGCCAGCCACGACGCGGTCATCGTGCAGGCCGCCGCCCGCCGGGGGGACCCGCGTCCCAGTTCCTGTCCCACCAGTGTCGTCGTCGCAACGGAGAAGGCGAAGCCGGGGGTGAAGGCCACGGAGAGCAACTGAATGCCCAGTTGGTGCCCGGCGTAGGCGGCGGTGCCCAGGCCGGTCACCACGGAGGCCATCACCACCTGCGCCAGCCGCATCAGCCCCTGCTCGGCCCCGCTGGGGAGCCCGACCCGCAGGAGCCGCCAGGTGCGCGCGGCATCCGGCCGGAATCCGGCCCAGGAGACCCGCAGCCCACCGGCCCCCTGTTCCCGCAGAAGCGCCCGCGCCACCAGCACGCCGCCGACGGCCGACCCCGCCGCCGCGCCGATGCCGGCCCCCAGGACGCCCAGGGCCGGCAGCGGGCCGACGCCGTAGACCAGGCCCCACGATAGCACCGCATTGACCAGATTGACCACCGTCATAATGACCATCGGCGTCCGGGTATCCCCGGCGCCCCGGATGGTCGCGTTGCCCACGTAGAGCAGGGCCATCAGCGGCATCGTCGTCCCCACCGCCAGCAGGTAGAGCCGGCCCGGGGCGACCACGTCCGGCGCGCCGCCCAGCGCTCTCAGCATCCCGCCGCCCCAGAAAAGGCAGGGGAGTGCCGCCAGGACCCCGATAGCCAGCGCCAGGAGCAGGGACTGCCCGGCGAACGCTTCCGCCTCCCGTTGCTCCCCGGCGCCGACCGAGCGGGCGACCAGGACCGTCCCCCCCACTCCGGCCGCGCTGAAGAAGGCGCTCAGGAGCATCACCAGTTGCGAAGCCAGGCCCACAGCAGCCAGCGCCGCCGCGCCCAGATGCCCGACAATGTAGGTGTTGACCAGGCCCACTGCCGTCCCCAGCATCTGTTCCACAACGACCGGCCAGGCCAGGCTGAGGACCTGAACGGTAATCCCCTGCTGTGCTGTAGGCTTTCCTGCCACTCGTTTGGCGAACGAAACGGTACCCATAGAACCTCACTTTCGCCGTAACTACCTACGCCAGGGGCTAAAAGCCCAATGGCCCTAACCTTTTCGGCGCGCTGGCCTCACCCCTCCCCCGGCCCCTCCCCCAAGCGCGCGGATGATTTGTCAGAGTGGTTTGTAGATTGGAAATACTTTGCCGGTGGACTTTTTGCCTCCTACTTGTGGTTTCATCGTATCAGTGCCACTGCAAGAGCTGAGTAGGCGAATATCCCGATGCCGTTGAGGATTCCCCCGAGTGCCCACCACGCCGGATGTTTCCGTTGCTCCAGCCATGTCAGGAGCAG
>CALDFY010000335.1:0-7500 GCA_937942115.1 uncultured Anaerolineae bacterium
GTGAAGAAAGGGGGTTTTTGGGCGGGCGCTTTGCCGCCCGCCCAAAAATTCCCCCTCCTTTCTCCCCTCCCCTCTCCCGAACTTCGTTCGGGAGAGGGGAGGGGTCGGGGGAGGGGTGAGGCCTCTGCCGCCGAAAGGCGAGCGGGAGAGGGGAGGGGTAAGGGGTGGGGTGAGGGCCGGAATGGGCATCCCCCGTTCCCCGAAAAACCTACACTTGTCAGGAGAGAGGAGGGATAGGGAGGGGTAAGGGCAGGAAGTCCGCCAGCAAAAAGTGTCACCGATTTCGTCCGGAAAATGAACCATCCCGGTTTAGTTCATTATATACGCGATGGAGGAAGAAGACAAGGGTCACCCCCGGCCACGAGGCGACGGCACTCCACTGGAATGCCCGAAGGGTTGTTGCTTCTGAGCGGCATCGGTGTTATTATTTATGCATCCCTATTTTCCCGGAGGAGGTCACAATGGGCAGGAATGAACTGGTGGGGCGCTGGGCGCTCATCCTGGGCGCCTCCAGCGGGTTTGGCGCCGCGACGGCCCGCGCTCTGGCTAACGCGGGAATGAATATCTTCGGCGTTCATCTGGATACCCGGGCGACCATGGACCGGGTCCAGCAGGTCATCGCCGACATTGAAGCGGCAGGACGGCGGGCCGTGTTCTTCAACACCAACGCGGCCGATGCCCGAAAGCGGGAGCAGGTCCTGGACCGCATCCAGGAAGTGCTTTTTCAGGACACGGAGAAGAGCATCCACTTTGTCCTTCACTCCCTGGCCTTCGGTTCCCTCCGTCCCTTTATCGCCGAGAATCCGGAGGACGCCATTACCGAAGAGCAGATGGATATGACCTTGCGGGTTATGGCCCATAGTCTGGTCTACTGGGTGCAGGGGCTGGTCCGACGCAATCTCCTGCAACGGGGGAGTCGGGTATATGCCCTCTCCAGCGCAGGCGCCGAGCGGGTGGTCGTGCCCTACGGTGCAGTCTCGGCGGCCAAGGCGGCGCTGGAGAGCCATGCGCGGCAACTGGCCCTGGAACTGGGGCCGCGCGGGATCGCGGTCAACTGCCTGCGCCCCGGGGTGGCCGATACCCCCGCTCTGCGGGCCATCCCCGGCCACGAAGTCTGGGTCCAGGAGGCCCTCCGACGCAACCCCGGTCAGCGGCTGACCACCCCCGAGGACGTGGCGGCGGTCCTGGTTGCCCTGGCAGACCCGGCCGTTACCTGGATCAGCGGGGCGGTGATTCCGGTGGACGGTGGGGAAATCATCGTGGGATAAGAACTGACCCTTGAGTAGCCCCCCTGTTTTTCGGAGAGACGACCGGCAGCGGGCATTGGACGGCTGCCGGTCGTCTTTGCACAGAGCGTGCAAACGGCCGCTCTTGCCGAAATATTTCCTTCCGCCCCGTTTTCCAATTGGAATCCCCACATATATCCCAAATGCCCCGAACAATCCCCATCCCTGGGAGTACGGAGCGACTCTCGGAGCCGGAAACCCTCGTCGGCGCCGAAACCTTAAATCGGAGAAGGTTTTAAGGTAGCGACAGGTGCTATGGGTTGCCCGCCAGGGGCTTTTTGGTAAAATCAAGGCGAATCCCAGCCTTGGGCATTCCATCGCCCCCGACCTCACCGCCCGAGGAAGCCATCGCTTCACCCCCCGTCCGTCTTGATCCGCACCGGTTTCATCGCCATCGGGGTATCCTTTTGCGTTGTGCGGATGAGTCAAAGGTTTACCGGGCGGGGGACGTCTCCCGGTCACGAATCTCCCTCTGAACGGCTCGGTATGGATGCCAATCGTATCTGGCAGGCAGCCTTAGGTGAACTTCAACTGGAACTGACGCGCGCCACCTTTGAGACCTGGCTGCGGAACTCTCGCCTGGTCGCCTGCGAGGACGGCGTCTTCGTCATCGGCGTCGCCAACACATACGCACGCGACTGGCTGGAGGGCCGGCTCCGGTCTGTTGTGGCGCGCGTCCTCACTCGCCTCACCGGACGGACGGCCTCCGTGCGGTTTGTCGTTTGGGAAGGCCAGCGGGAGGAAGCGGAGACGGTTCCCGTGCTCCCGTTGCTGGCCGGGAAGACCGCTGAATCCCCCCGCGAAAGGGAGCGACCCAACGGCGCCCTGAATCCCCGTTACACCTTTGACTCCTTCATCGTCGGGCCGGGCAACCGACTGGCCCACGCGGCCTGCATGGCGGTGGCCGAGCGACCGGCGCGCGCCTTCAACCCGCTCTTCATCTACGGGGGCGTCGGCCTGGGAAAGACCCACCTCCTGCATGCCATCGGCCACGTCTGCCGGGCCAGCGGCCTGCAAACCCTCTACGTCTCCGCCGAGACCTTCACCAACGACCTGATAGAGGCCATCCGTCATCAGACGACCGACGCATTCCGGGAAGTCTACCGCACGGTGGATGTTCTGCTGGTGGATGACGTCCAGTTCATCGCCGGAAAGGAATCCACGCAGGAAGAGTTTTTTCACACCTTTAACGCGCTCCACGGTAACGGGGCGCAGATTGTCATCTCCTCCGACCGTCCTCCCCGAGCGATGGCCACGCTGGAAGAACGGCTGCGTTCCCGCTTTGAGTGGGGGCTCACGGTGGACATTCAGCCCCCCGACCTGGAGACGCGCATCGCCATTCTGCGCTGGAAGGCGGCCGGACTGGGCATCTCCGTCCCGGATGAGATTTGCCTCCTGATCGCCGAACGGTTCCAGAGCAACATCCGGGAACTGGAGGGGGCACTGAATCGGGTGGTAGCGATGGCCACTTTGACTCAGCAGCCCCTGACCCCCGAACTGGCCGCACAGGCGCTGGAGGATATGGTGGCCCATACCCGGCCCCCGGTCACTCCGGAATCGGTTCTCCGGGCCGTGGCCGCTTTCTACAACGTGGATGTGGAGGAACTGAGGGGCTCCAGTCGGCGCCAGGCGATTGTTCGCCCGCGCCAGGTGGCCTGCTACCTGCTGCGCCAGGAGGCGGGCGCGTCTCTCCCCCAGATCGGGCAGTGGCTGGGCGGGCGGGACCACACGACGGTCCTGCACGCCTGTGAACGGATCGCGACGTTGCTGGAGGAAGACGGCGCTCTCCGGCGGGAGATTCAGGCGATTCGGGAACAGTTGTACCGGGAATCCTCCCCCCAGGGCAAAATCTTCGCTGCGCCCCTCTCCCGACACGCTCGCCAATAAGCCTCACCCCACTTCCTGCTCCCTCCCCTCTCCCGCTCGCCTGCGGCGGCAAAGGGCCCTCACCCCTCCCCTTGCCCCCATATGGGTTAACTTAAGGGGCTGCGCCAGTTGGGTCGCCGCTTCGGGCGCTGACTGAAGCCAGCCTCTTTGGGCCTTCGGCCGGGTCCCTTCACTTCGTTCGCAACAAGGTCGGCCTTCGCCGACCTCCTGAGAGGGGCGTCAACGCAGGTTGACGCCCGGCGCGAAGCGTAGGGGCAACCCTTGCGGTTGCCCCCGGGGGAGGCCGATTTCCCATCGGCGCCCGAGGCGGCGGGAAGCGGAGAGCCGAAGCCAGCCTTAAGTTAACGCTTATGGGGTCGGGGGGTGGGGTGAGGGAGAGTCGCGGTGGACTGCCCAAATAATTTTTCCAGTTGCAAAAGCATCGGGCTCATTCTGCGAAGCCCCTTCGGGGCGAGCGATAGCCCGCAGGGCTTTACATTCTGAGCCCGACCGTTTACGGTCGGGCGGAGATTGCTTCGGGCGCTCTGCGCCCTACCCAGAAACTTGTAGCGCAAGATTCATCTTGCGGGGTGGTCACCGTTTCTGACCCGCAGGAACGCACCCTGCGCGTGGGAGACTCGCAATGACGCGGCGGTTTCTGATGGGCGAGAACGCGCCTTGCGTGGGGTACTCGCAACGAAGGGAAAACCGCACTGCGAAGGTGGTTACGCGAAAGGGTAAAATGGACGAACGAGAGAAACTGACCCCTGGCGCCCGGATGTTTTGGGACGCCGCTCTGGAAATGTCCCGGCGGTCCGGGCGCTCCGACGTTGCCCTGCAACACCTCCTGCTGGTCCTGCTGGACCGGTACGGGCCGATGGCGGAATCGCTGGCTTCGGGCCTCCAGGCCCGGGAATACTACCGTCAGGTTCAACAATCTGTCCAGCAGGGGAAATTAGACTGGGTGGACCCTGAGATCCTTCTGGAAGAAGCGTTCCAGCGCGCGGTCCAGGCCGGCAAACCGCGCGCCTCGGAGCGGGACCTGGCGGCGATCTGCCTGCAGCGCGCGGGGTGGACGTTGCTCGGCGAGCCGGTCCAGGCGGCTCCCCGAGTAGGCCCGAAGGAGGTTTCCGGGCCACCGTCGTGCTCCGAGTACCGTCCCCGGGCCCGCAAGTCCACCCCGACCCTGGAGCATTTCGGTCGGGACCTGTGCCGGGAAGCACTGGAGGGAAAACTGCCCCCCATTCTGGGCCGGGACCTGGAAATCCAGAGTGTGATGGAGACGCTCTGTCGCTTCACCAAGCGGAACCCCCTCCTGGTCGGACCGGCAGGCGTCGGGAAGACCGCCATTGTAGAGGGACTGGCCCAGCGAATTGTACGGGGAGAGGTGCCATCGCCTCTCCAGGGACTCCGCATCTTTGCCCTCCAGTCTTCTGCCCTGGTCAGCGGCGCCGGAGTGGTGGGTGAGTTGGAAAAACGGATGCACGCCATTTTGGAGGAGGCCAGCCAGGACGGGATTGTCCTGTTCATTGACGAAATCCATACCATTGTCGGCAGCGGCGGGGTGCGGCAGGTGTCGGACGTGGGAAGCCTCCTGAAGCCGGCCCTGGGCAAAGGGGAGGTGGCTTGTATCGGCGCTACCACCGATGAGGAGTTCCACCGGTTCATAGAACAGGACCGGGCGCTGGAGCGGCGCTTCCAGCCCTTGCGGGTGCAGGAACTCTCCCCCCAGGCGACGCTGGAGATTCTGCGGGCGCTGCGGGAGCGAGCGGCCCGGGAACGGGGGGTCACCGTCTCCGACGAGGCGCTCCAATTGACTGTCCTCCTGGCCCAGCAGTATCTGCGCAACCGCCATTTCCCCGATAAGGCCATTGACATCTTTGAACAGAGCGTCGCCTTTGCCTCTCTCCAGTCCTCTCCGGAGGTCACCCCCGATGGGGTCCGCAAAGTCGTCCAGCGGATGACCGGTATCCCGCTGGACCTGGGAACTGAACTGACCCAACGGCTGGGTGAGGTCAAACGGCGCCTGGTGGCCTGGGCGTTCTGTCCGGAGGCGGCTGCGGAACAACTGGTCCACCGTCTGGAAATTACCCTGCGCGGCCTGGATGTGGCCCCAACCCGCCCCAATGCCGTCGTACTGGTGATGGGAACGGCAGGACAGGTGCCGGAACTGGTGGCGCAGATTCTGGCGGAGGCGCTCTACGGGACCTCTGCCCGGCTGATAGAACTGGATATGACCCGGTTCACCCACCCTGCGGATGTGACGTGGTTGACCGGAGCGCCGCCTGGCTACGTGGGGCACGATGCGGTCATGGACTTCCACCGGCAACTGGCCCAGCAGCCCTGGTCGGTGGTCCTCCTCAAGAATGTGGATGTTGCTCATCCCCAGGCCCAGGAGGTGTTGGCGGAGGCGCTTCGTTCGGGCTTTTTGACCGACGCTCAGGGGCGCAAGGTGTACCTGAGCGACACCGTCGTGGTGATGACCGCGACCGTAGAAGAGGGGACAAAGCGCCGCATCGGTTTTCGCGCCGGTGAGGAGCGAGAGGAAAAGGGGTGGACGGGTCCGGAGGCCCTCCCTGCCCTTCTGCCGGACCTGATGGACCGGGTAGAGGTATACTGGCAACCGGAGCCACCGACGGCGGAGCGGCTTCAGGTGTGGCTGAAGGAATGGGTCCTCCCCTCGCTGGTGGAGCGATACCAGCGCCGGGGGCTGGAAGTGGAATGGGACCCGAGCATGATGGAGTGGCTTTCGGCGACCATTCTGGCAGCCGGTGAACTGAGTCGGGGGGAACGCCTGATTGAAGAGCGGGTACTTCCGGTGCTGATTCCCTACCTGGACCAGCCGGGGAAGGTCATTTTAACGTATCATCAGGACAGAGGTATCCAGACCGAATATACGAAAGGAGCGTGATGCAATTCAAGACCCGTGCTCACGAAGCGACGTACAAGAAGACCGACCAGATGCTGCGGCAACTGTTTGGGGAAATGGTCCACGTGGTGCAGGAGGCGCCGATGTTTGTGATTCCCTCCGGTACCACGTTAACGCATATCATCGTCTCCCCCTGGGGGGAGAAGGATGCGACCATTACGGTTCGGGCGTATGTCACTTTCGGGAGCGACCTGACCCCGGACCTGCTCCACTTCCTGCTGCGGCAGAATGACACCATGCGGTTCGGGGCTTTCGGCATAGACGCCGATGGAGACATTTTCTTTGAGCACACCATTGTTGGCTCCACCTGCGACAAGGAGGAATTGCGCGCGTCGGTGATGGCCGTGGCCCAGACCGCTGACCTCTATGACGAGCAAATTATGCAGAAGTGGGGCGGAACGCGGGCGATTGATCGGGCGAAGTAACGGGATGTTTTTCGCCTGCGGTGGCGGAACCACCGCAGGCGAAAGGGCCGAACTCCGGGGGGCGGGAGCAGGAGGGAGGGCAATGGCGGGGCCAGCCCTTCTTCCCTGCAGTTCCGCGCCAACTTGACAAAAAACGGGGTTCGGATATAATATGTGTCCCATCAGAGGGATTTGGGCCTTCGGGCCGATTCGGCGGTCGGAAAGCCTGAAAAAAGGGCCTGGTGGGTCTTGACAAAGTTTACGGGTTGTGGTATACTAATAGGGCGTTTAGGACCTTAACAGTTGAAGAGTGGCAGGTAAGGGAGCGCTGAACGGGGCCCACGTCAAACCGTAACGGTCCTCGGACCGTAGTCCGTTAGTCACGACGGAGAGTTTGATCGTGGCTCAGGATGAACGCTGGCGGCGTGCCTAATACATGCAAGTCGAGCGATGAGGCCCTTCGGGGCACATCAGCGGCGAACGGGTGAGTAACACGTGGGTGACCTGCCCCGAAGAGGGGGATAACCCTGGGAAACTGGGGCTAATACCCCATGTGCTGGGCGATTCGGTTCGTCCAGTAAAGCCGCAAGGCGCTTCGGGAGGGGCCCGCGGCCCATCAGCTGGTTGGTAGGGTAATGGCCTACCAAGGCGAAGACGGGTAGGGGGCGTGAGAGCGCGGCCCCCCACACTGGCACTGAGACACGGGCCAGACTCCTACGGGAGGCAGCAGTAAGGAATATTGCCCAATGGGCGAAAGCCTGAGGCAGCGACGCCGCGTGGGCGATGAAGGCCTTCGGGTCGTAAAGCCCTTTTCTGGGGGAAGAGCAAGGACGGTACCCCAGGAATCAGCGCCGGCGAACTACGTGCCAGCAGCCGCGGTAAAACGTAGGGCGCGAGCGTTATCCGGATTCACTGGGCGTAAAGCGCGTTGAGGCGGCTCCGTAAGTTGGGCGTGAAAGCCCCGGGCTCAACCCGGGGAGGCCGTCCAATACTGCGGGGCTTGAGGGCAGCAGAG
>CALDFY010000335.1:10000-15548 GCA_937942115.1 uncultured Anaerolineae bacterium
TATGCTTACCAAACCCAACCAAACTCCGAATGCCGGTACTCCACAGCGCGGGAGTCGGACTACGGGAGATGAGTTTCGTAGTCGAGAGGGGAAGAGCCCAGACCGTCGGCTAAGGTCCCCAAGTCCAGGCTAAGTGGGAAACGATGTGGGGTTGCTCAGACAGCCAGGAGGTTGGCTTAGAAGCAGCCATCCTTTAAAGAGTGCGTAACAGCTCACTGGTCGAGCGGCCCTGCGCGGAAAATATAACGGGGCTCAAGCCTGGCACCGAAGCCACGGGTCTCCGCTGCGGCGGGGGCAGTAGGGGAGCGTTCTGCAGGCGGTGAAGCCGTACCGGAAGGAGCGGTGGAGCGTGCAGAAGTGAGAATGCCGGCATGAGTAGCGAGAAACGCGTGAGAACCGCGTTCGCCGAAAGCCCAAGGTTTCCGACGGAAGGGCAGTCCGCGTCGGGTGAGTCGGGCCTAAGCCGAGGCCGAACGGCGTAGGCGATGGACATCCGGTTAATATTCCGGAACCACCCGGGTGGAGCGAAGGGGGGACGCTGTGGGGTAGGCCAGCCCGTTACTGGATTCGGGTGCCAAACCGGTAGGGCGTGGATGGGGGCAGGAAAATCCGTCCCCGGAGCCCGAGAGGTGATGGCGAGGCGCAAGCCGAAGTGGTCAAGCCTTGCAGCCAAGAAAAGCCTCTCAGCGATGAAGCCCGGGTGCCCGTACCGCAAACCGACACAGGTGGGCTGGGTGAGTATCCTCAGGCGAACGGGAGAACCCTCGTTAAGGAACTCGGCAAAATGGCCCCGTAACTTCGGGAGAAGGGGTGCCCCGGTAGGGTGAAGGCCCGCGCGGCCGGAGCCCGAGGGGGCCGCAGTGAAATGGCCCTGCCGACTGGTTACCAAAACCACAGGTCTCTGCAAACTCGTAAGAGGATGTATAGGGGCTGACGCCTGCCCAGTGCCGGAAGGTTAAGGGGAGGGGTTAGCCGCAAGGCGAAGCTCTGAACCGAAGCCCCGGTGAACGGCGGCCGTAACTATAACGGTCCTAAGGTTCTTCGCGAGCCTTAGTAAAACCGAACTATATGCGGGAAACTCCTCAACAGCCGAGCGGTACTCGTCCGGCATCTGCCGGGCAGTAAAAATCCGCCGGACACGGGGACAATCCGCAGGGAAGGCTTCCATAAGAGAGAAATGATATGGAAGAACCCTCAGAGACTTTACGTTCGGCTTCGTCCGGTATGAAATTGGAAGCGCAATGGGTCGTGGGGTTCGTGGATGGAGAGGGATGCTTTTACGTGGGCATTCATCCCCACCCGGAGATGGGCGCAGGCTATCAGGTCCTACCAGAGTTCACCGTCGTTCAACACGAACGAGATGTTCAGGTCCTGTATGCCCTGAAGGCGTTCTTCGGGTGCGGGGTGGTGCGTCGGAATCGGGAAAACCGAATGGCATATCGGGTGCGAAACATCACCCACCTGAGAGAGCGCATTATCCCATTCTTTGAAAAGCATCCCCTCAAGACGAAAAAGCGACTGGATTTTCTTAAGTTCCGGAGAATTCTGTTGATGATGGAACGCAACGAGCATCTGACTCCGGAAGGGATAGAGAAAATCCAAGCCATTGCGTCTACGATGAATACCGGGCGAAGAAGATAAAGTCCGGCCCCTCTGGAAACAGAGTGGGGGAAACCGAGCGAAATTCCTTGTCGGGTAAGTGTGAACTTGCCCCGTCCCCCCGCGAGGGGGGAACGAAAGCCGGCTCATATCGGGGAAGCCCTCCTGCGGAAGCGGGACCGCAGTGGGTAATCCCGAGGGAAGTCGTCCGGAGCCCAGGCCACCCGGCCTGCGGATTCGGATTGACCCCGTAACGACTGACCCGAAAGGGGAGGCGCACTCACCTCCGGTGCGCAAAACGCCGGCTCTCACCCTTCTGCCCGAGGCGGAAGAAAGGGGCAACTATGGAGGCGTCCTTCAGGTAGTTAGGAGGCAGAGTGCACTTGCATCCGTGGTACGTGACCGGTCTCGTGGAAGGGGAGGGCACCTTTACGGTGAGTTTCAATCGGCGCCCAAAACTGCGGGTGGGGATTGAAACGAGACCCTCTTTCTCGGTCTCCCTCTCAGAACGGGACCTGGATCTCCTGAAGGCGTTGCAGGACTTCTTCGGGTGTGGGGCGATTCGGTACAGCCGGTCAGACCGAACGTATAAATACGAAGTTCGTTCGGCCGCCGACCTGACCCGGAAAATCATCCCCCACTTTGAGAAGTATCCTCTGGCCGGAGCGAAGGGGAAGGATTTCCAGAAATTCGCCCAGATTGTCCGATGGGTGCATGCGAACCATCACCTGAATCCGGACTATCTGCGGGAGATCATAGAGATGGCGTACTCTATGAACCCTTCCGGCCAGTGGAGGTATGCGAAGGACGACCTCCTACGGTTGCTCGGTGAGATGAAGGGATAGTCTGCGCCCTGGGGAAACTCAGGGGAAGCGCGAAGTTCCGACCCGCACGAATGGCGTAACGAGCGGGGCGCTGTCTCAACGAGGGACCCGGCGAAATTGAAGTCGCGGTGAAGATGCCGTGTACCCGCACCAGGACAAAAAGACCCCGTGGAGCTTTACTGCAGCTTGGTACTGGGTTAGGGCTTAGTCTGTGTAGGATAGGTGGGAGGCGGAGAAGCCGGGGCGCCAGCCTCGGTGGAGCCAACCTTGAAATACCACCCTGGCTAAGTCTTGGCCCTAACCCCTGGCCGTGATCCGGCAGGGGGACCGTGCCAGGTGGGCAGTTTGACTGGGGCGGTCGCCTCCAAAAAGGTAACAGAGGCGCCCAAAGGTCCCCTCAGGTGGAATGGAAACCCACCGCAGAGTGCAAAGGCATAAGGGGGCTTGACTGTGAGGCCTACAAGCCGAGCAGGGACGAAAGTCGGGCTTAGTGATCCCACGGTACCGGGTGGAAGGGCCGTGGCTTACCGGATAAAAGCTACCCCGGGGATAACAGGCTGGTGAGGCCCAAGAGTTCACATCGACGGCCTCGCTCGGCACCTCGATGTCGGCTCGTCGCATCCTGGGGCTGGACAAGGTCCCAAGGGTTGGGCTGTTCGCCCATTAAAGCGATACGTGAGCTGGGTTCAGACCGTCAGCACAATGGCGGCACCAGGGAGTAATCCCTGGCCGAAAAACCGACTCATAACGGGGAAACCCTGCCGTTTCACCGACCGAACGGTAGGGCAACCCCGTGGGAAGGCCAGGAAATGCAACCAACTCAAAGCCATCGCCCACCAGATTCCTGGAAATAGCCAGAAGAGTTGAGTTGTGTCAAGCCCTAAACTATTCTAAGAAGCACAAATATACAGCCGCAGACGTCTATCGCTTCTTAGATAGCAAGGGCCTCCTGGCCCCCGTAACGACTGAGGACGGATAAGTCCGAGGCGGTGCTCCTGTCCGGCTTCGCCAGGACAAATCTATGGGTACCGCAATACGTCGGCTCCCCGAAAGGGGATGATGGTATAGTCTACCCTTCAGGGCAACCTGAAGAGTGCGTGAGACAGGTCGGTCTCTATCCGGTGCGGGCGCAGGGGACTTGAGGGGAGCTGCCCTCAGTACGAGAGGACCAGGGTGGACAGACCTCTGGTGTGCCAGCTGTCCCGCCAGGGGCATCGCTGGGTAGCCATGTCTGGCAGCGATAACCACTGAAAGCATCTAAGTGGGAAACGCGCCCCAAGATGAGGTCCCCCACCGGGTCAACCGGGTAAGACCGCCGGGAGACTACCGGTTGGATAGGCGGGAGGTGGAAGCGCAGCAATGCGTGGAGCCGACCCGTACTAACGGTCGAGGGCTTGCCGTGATGCGGAGAAATTGGAGCCTCACTCATCTGACTCGGTTGAAAAGGTCAGGGTAACCGCAAGGGTTACCCCTACGTTGGCCTCCTGGTGACCGGAGCGGCGGGGAAACACCCGGTCCCATCCCGAACCCGGCAGTTAAGCCCGCCAGCGCCGATGGTACTGGAGGGGCAGCCCTCTGGGAGAGTAGGTCGTTGCCAGGAGGCCTTTTTCTTTTTCCGCGAAAAAGTGCCAGGCACCGGCAAGGTGCCTGGCACTTTTTTATCTCTCTATCTCCTCGGCACCCACTTCACCGCATCAAAGCCGACCCGCCGGGAAAGGTACGCCTCAAAGGTCACGTCGGCCAGGGAGACGTAGTCGTCCCGCGTGCCCCGGAAGCGGTAGACCCCCAGCGAGACCCACTGGTTGCTGTATGCGGACTGGTTCACCACCCGGAGGGTGAAGCCGTCGGCGTGGGAAATCCAGTAGCGGGCCCGGGTAGAGGTGGCATTCTGGCCGGGGATGTAGACGAAGACCTCGTACCAGCCTGCTTTCAAGCGTGGATACCAGCGGGCCCAGTTGTAGTTGGGCCGAACGCGGTCGTTGTTGTAGGTCCAGAGCATCCGCCCGTTGTAGCCGGTGTAGGCCACCCGCCAACTGGCGGCATTCCCGCCGGTGACGAAGCCCGCATCGGTATCGTCCACGATGATGGCGCCCGGCGCCGGGGGAGGAGGCGGCGGCGGGCCGCCGCCGTCAATTCTCTGCCAGGAGAGTTTCGCCACTGCGTACCCGGCCCGCTCGTAGTACTCCATTTTGACCGGGATGTTCCCACCCGGCAGATAAATGTCCCCCACGTAGGTGGTCTCCGGTTGTTCCCGCCAGGCATCCAGGAGCAGATGGTTGTTCACCCAGAGGCGACCCCCGTCGTCTACGGTCATCGTGAAGCGGTACATCCCGGCGGGCAGGTCCAGGTTACGGGTCCAGCGGACGGAGAACTCATCGGCGTTGATGCCCGGCGCGGGGGCGCCCAGACCCCAGTTGAAATTGATATTGGCATCGTTCCGGACCAGGACGGGGCTGCCGGAGAGGGTAGAGTTGTTGTAGTACTCGCCGCGCCACTGGGTGATGGTCGGTGAAGCGACCTCCCAGGAGAACCGGATGACGGCATAGCCGGTCCGCTCGTAGTATTCCACAATGATGAGGTGATGGCCCGCGCTGAGGTTCCGGTTCACACTGACGGTCTGGACCGGGTGGTCGTGCCATTCGTTGATGATGAGCGCGCCGTCCAGCCAGACGCGCACGCCGTCGTCGCTGGTGGCGGTGAAGCGGTAGGTGGCGGGGGCGGGGACGTCTATGTAGCGGGTCCAGCGGGCGGAGAAATAGTCGGCGTTGACCTCCGGCGCAGGGGAGCCGAGACCCCAGTCGTAATCCAGGTTCGCCTCGGCCCGCCAGAGGACGGGGGTGCCCGCCAGGTCGGTGTTATTCCAGTAGGCCGCCTGCCAGACCGGTTCGGTGTGCTGGGGGCCCGGCCCCTGGGCCGATGCCCCCGACGTCACCAGTAAGGCCGTCAAGATGGTCAGCAGAGAACAGACCCATTTTCGCATGATGTCCCTCCTTTCGTGAAAGACCATTCTATCCTGTAGACGCTGGATGCCGGTTACCGGTTTCATTTTAGGGATGGTTCATTTTCTGAACGAAATGGGTGACACTTTTGGAAGGTGATTGGCCTCACTCCTCCCCCTGGCCCCC
>CALDFY010000336.1 GCA_937942115.1 uncultured Anaerolineae bacterium
TCCCCCAAGCGCAGCGATGGGGGAGGGGGGGATAAAGGGGGATGGGGGCAAATGTTTGCACCATTGGGCGAAAAGCCCCTGGCTCAGATGCGAAGCCCCTTTCAGGGGCTTCCGGATAGCCCGTTAGGGCTTTGGTATCTGAGCCTGCCGCTTCAGCGGCGAGCGGAAGTGGGCATCCCAGCCATCGGGGTAGGTAGTTACACTACTTTACCATTTTCAGCGAGAGATGTCAAGAAAATCCCCAGAGGTTCGGACATCAGTTGGGACAACTATCTGCCCGACGGTGCTCGCCTTGCGGTTGCCCTCGCGGGGCAGGCCTCGCACCACACGCATCAATGCAAGGCCGGGTTTGCCTCCCCCACCTCCGCCGCGCCAGACGCCGATGGAAATCGGCCTCCCCTGGGCGCTTCCGCGCCAGGCGTCAACCTTCGTTGACGCTTCTCAGAACGTCGCTGGGGGATTGTAGGACAACTGCAAGCAGTTGTCCTAACCGATCATCCCAGCCGAGGCTTGGCGATGATTTCCATCACCCGCAGGTCAAAGAAGGCCTGGGCGTTGGCAGGCTTCAGGACCAGGGCCGTATCGGCCCCCCGGCCCGTCCCAGCGATGGCGATGCAGGGCTCCCCCACCCGGACCAGGCCGGCATCCGCCGCCATCAGCGCAATCTCTATGCCGACCTTTGTCCCTTCCCCGAAATTGCGCAGGGTGAAGGCGATGATTTCGTCGGTCAGGTAGGTGTTCAACTTGCGGCGGACGGCCCGGTTGATGCCGCCGAAGGCGTGCTGACAGGTGAGGATGCGACCTCCGCCCGCTTCTATCGCCGCGCGGTACTCCGGCAACAGTTCCTGGTCGTTCGGCGCCCGGAAGCCGGTGGAATGGGTGACCACCACCACGTCGTACCCCCGGAACACTTCCACGGCCTTCACGCCGGTCTCTCCGGTGGTACTGGCGACCAGGATCGTCCGGATGCCCAGTTCGTCGGCCCGCCGCCGGGCCGCCTCCAGCGTCTGGTCGGTGTTCTGGGGGCCGGGCTGGTCAAAGTAGAGGGTGGGAACAGAGATGGCAGTCATCGGGACCTCCTGGGTTGAGAAGCGGGAGAATCGGGAGAATCAGGAGAATCGGGAGAATCAGAAGAATCAGAAGAATCGGGAGAATCAGGAGAATCAGGAGAATCAGAAGAATCAGGAGAAGCAGGAGAAGCAGGAGAAGCGGCGAATCGGTGATGCGCTGATTCTCCTGATCTTTTCATTTTCCTGAGTCTTTCCAGACGGCGGAGGATGATCCGTTCGTAGCCGTGGCCTTTGGGGCGGAACCATTGGCCCTCCACCCCGTCCGGCAGGTACTGCTGCTCCACCCAGCCCTCCGGGTAGTCGTGGGGGTAGCGGTAGCCGGGATGCTCGCCCATCGTCTGCCGGTAGTGCTCCCGCAGAGGGCCGTGGAACAGGTCGGACTTATCCCGCAGGTGAAGGGGCACCGGGCCGGCGCCGTGCTCCTCAATGTGGGCCAGCGCCTGCCAGTACGCGCCCACAGCGTTGGATTTGGGCGCCGTCGCCAGGTAGAGGGTCGCCAGGGCCAGATGGTACTGTCCCTCCGGCAGGCCCACCCATTCAAAGGCCTGCGCGCAGGCGTTGACCACCACGACAGCCTGCGGATCCGCCAGTCCCACATCCTCCGCCGCCAGAATGTAGAGCCGCCGGAGGATGAACCGGGGGTCCTCCCCCGCCGCAACCATCTTCGCCAGCCAGTAGAGCGCCGCATCGGGGTCAGAGCCCCGCACCGACTTGATGAAGGCCGAGATGGTATCGTAGTGCTCGTCCCCGGCCCGGTCGTAGAGGAGGGCCCGCCGCTGGATGGAATCCTCCGCCACCGCCAGCGTGATGTGGACCGTCCCCGTCTCGTCCGGCGGGGTGCTCTCCACGGCCAGTTCCAGCGCGTTCAGCGCAGCCCGGGCGTCCCCGCCGGCGATGCGCACCAGATGGGCCATCGCCTCCGGGTCCACGCGGACGGCGCGGCGGCCGTAGCCGCGCTCCGGGTCCGCCAGAGCCCGCTCCAATACTTGCCGGACCTCGTCGTCGGTGAGGGGTTTGAACTGGAAGACGCGGGAGCGGGAGAGGAGCGGCCCGACGACTTCAAAGTACGGGTTCTCGGTGGTGGAGCCGATGAGGGTGATGGTCCCGTCCTCCACATGGGGAAGAAGGGCATCCTGCTGGGCGCGGTTGAAGCGATGGATTTCGTCAATCAGGAGAATGGTCCGCCGCCCGTACATCCCGCGCCGCTCCTTTGCTTCCTGGACGACGCGCCGGATGTCGGCCACACCGGCCATGACCGCGCTGAGGGTCTCAAAGTGGGAGCGGGTGGTACTGGCGATAATCATCGCCAGAGAGGTCTTGCCGGTGCCGGGCGGGCCCCAGAAGATGAGGGAGGAGAAGAGGCGGTCGGTCTCAATGGCGCGGCGCAGCAGCCGCCCCTCCCCCAGGATGTGTTCCTGCCCGATGAACTCCTCCAGGGTGCGCGGGCGCATCCGCGCCGCCAGCGGCGCCTCCTCCCGCGTCCGTTTCTGGCCAAAGTGCTCAAAGAGGCTCATGGACCGCCTCCCAGGAGTAATATAACACAGATGCCCCAACCTCACAAGGGGGTATCCTCACCCGCCACCTTCGGCGGCACGGAGGGAGCGGCGCAGCCGCTGGGGGTGGAGTGAGGCCCAGTTGACAATTCCTCCCCCCTGTGCTATTATATAAACGCCCGTTTATTAAGCATTTGTTTATACATACGCATCGCTCACCGGGTCGGTTCGTCCGACCCCTGACGTCCGGGAGGGCAGATATGGAGACCAGCAGGGACACGGAGGCGCGCCTGCGCCAGTTGGTTCGCTTCTTCTACGCGCTGAAAGACCCGGTGCGGCTGCGCATCCTGATCGCGCTGGCGCGGGCCGGAGAGATGACTGTCACCGAAATCGTGGAGGCAATCCATCTGGCTCAGCCGCTGGTCTCCTGGCACCTGGCCCGCCTGCGCGCCGCCGCGCTGGTGCGGGTGACCCGGGACGGTCGGATGGCCCGCTATACGCTGGACATAGACGCGCTGGAGCGCCAATGGGCTGATTTTCTCTCTGTGCTCCGGGAACCATCTCGCTGAAGGAGGTTACGAAATGGGAGAGAGCCGTAAGGTACGTGTGGCGATCATCGGCGTGGGCAACTGCGCTTCGTCTCTCGTACAGGGTGTCTTCTTCTACCGCCACGTCCCCGACGACGGCGTCGTCCCCGGCCTGATGCACCCCGTCCTGGGGGGGTACCACATCCGGGACATTGAGTTCTCCGCCGCCTTTGACATTGACGCGGAGAAAGTCGGGAAGGACCTCTCCGAGGCCATCTTCTCCGGCCCCAATAACACCGTCCGTTTCTGCGAAGTCCCCCACCTGGGTGTGCCGGTCAGCCGGGGGATGACCCACGACGGCCTGGGGCAGTATCTCCGTCAGGTCATCCGCAAGGCCCCCGGCCCCACCGCCGACATCGTCCGCATCCTCAAGGATACCGGCACCGACGTGGTGGTCAACTTCCTGCCGGTGGGCAGCGAGATGGCGACCAAGTGGTACATTGAGCAGATTCTGGAGGCCGGGTGCGGCTTCGTCAACGGTATCCCCGTCTTCATCGCCCGGGAACCCTACTGGCAAAAACGGTTCGCCGAACGGGGCCTCCCGGTCATCGGGGACGATGTGAAGAGCCAGGTGGGGGCCACCATCGTTCACCGGGTGCTCACCCGCCTGCTGCGGGATCGCGGCGTGCGGATTGACCGGACGTACCAGTTGAACTTCGGCGGCAATATGGACTTCTACAATATGCTGGAGCGGGAGCGGCTGGAATCCAAGAAAATTTCCAAGACCAGTGCGGTCACCAGCCAGTTGGATTACGAACTGCCGCCGGAGAACATCCACGTGGGCCCCTCGGACTACGTTCCCTGGCTGACGGACCGGAAGTGGTGCTACATCCGCATTGAGGGGACGACCTTCGGCGAGGTCCCGCTGAACATTGAGTTGAAACTGGAGGTCTGGGACAGCCCCAACTCCGCCGGGGTGGTCATAGACGCCATTCGCTGCTGTAAACTGGCGATGGATCGGGGCCTGAGCGGAGCCGTGCTGGCGCCCTCGGCCTACTTTATGAAGTCGCCGCCGGTGCAGATGAGCGACGACGAGGCCCACCGGGCGGTGGAGGCATTCATCGCCGGGGAGGACAACCGGACGCTGCGGGGGTAACCCTGGCGATGGACGACCGACGACAGACCACAGACGATGGACGGTGGTCCGTGGTCTCATATGGGGGGACAAAATGGAAAAGGCGCAGAGCCGAAAATCCCTGCGGGTGTACGAATCACTGGCCGAATGGGCACGGGACGCCGCCCAGGTGTTCACCGTCCCGATGGCCCGGGTCCTGGCCCGCTGGAAGGTCCATCCCAACACCCTCACCCTGCTGGGATGTCTGCTGACCATCGGGGTGGGCGGGGTGATCGCCAGCGGGCGCCTGACGCTGGGCGGCTGGCTGCTGGCCGTTGTCGCCCCGATAGACGCGCTGGACGGCGCGCTGGCCCGGGTGAGCGGCCGCAGTAGCCGCTTCGGCGCGTTCCTGGATTCCACCCTGGACCGGGTCTCCGAGGCCGTCCTCTTCCTGTGCCTGGCGGCCCATTATCTCTGGCGCGGGGCCACGACGGAGGTCCTGCTGGCCTTCCTGACGCTCATCGGAGCCAATCTGGTCAGTTATACCCGTGCCCGGGCCGAGGCCAACGGCTACTCCTGCAAGGTCGGCTTCTTCACCCGCCTGGAGCGCACGGCCGTACTGGCCGTCGGCCTGATTCTGGGTATCCCCACCATCACTCTCTGGGTACTGGCCATCGGTTCCAACCTGACGGCCCTCTGGCGGATCCTCCATGTCTACTTTCAGGCCCGCAGAGAGTAGGGCGACTCCTGGGGAGTTGCCCTTCACAGAAGCGATTCGCCTCCGCCACAGCACCCGCCGGTACGCCGACCGGCCGGTGCCGGACGACGTGCTGGCCCACCTGCTGGAGTTCGCCGCCCGCGCCCCCCACCTGACCGATGTCCCTCCCCGGGTGACGGTCGTCAGCGGCCGGGAGCGGGTCGGGCGGATTCTGGCCCGCTATCTGGGGGTCTACGGGCTGGTCCAGGGCGCGCCGCATCTGCTGGTGGGACTGATTCCGGAGGATTCCGACCGGGCCCGGCTGGACCTGGGGTACGTGCTGGAGCCGGTCGTTCTGGAGGCGACGCGGTGGGGGCTTTCCACCTGCTGGATGACCGGCTCCTATCACCCGGAGCGGGCCGCCGACGAGGTGGAGCGGGCGCCCCACGAGGCCGTCGCCGCGACGGTGGCGCTGGGGTACGCCCGCGAGGACCTGCCGGCCCGCCTCCACGACGGCACTATCCGGCGGCTGGTGGCGGCCCACCGCCGCCGTCCGCTGGAGGAGATTGCCTTCTCCGGAAAGTGGGGAGCGCCCTGGTCGCCGGAGGGGGCCGACCCGGCGCTGATGGAGGTGCTGGAGTGTGCCCGGCTGGCCCCCTCGGCGGAGAACCGCCAGCCCTGGCGGTTTGTGGTGGAGAGGGGCGCAGAATTGCGCCTGCACCTCTTCCTGACCGGCCCGTCTCCGATAGACGCGGGGATCGTGATGGCCCACGTCGCGCTGGCCGGGGCGGAAGTGGGGTGGAACGGACACTGGGTCCTGCGCTGGGGGGACCCGGCGTTATCAGCAATGGTCGGTGCCCTGCCGGGCGTCATCCCGGTGGGGACATGGGTAGCGCAAGATTAATCCTGCGCTACGTGTAAGAACTTTTCCTCTATCAGGTCTGCCAGACCGACCACGTCGTCCAGGCCGAACTGAGGCACATCCAGGTCGTAGGGCTGGTCGGTGGCGATGGCGATCAGTTCCTCCCGCGTACAGAGCAACTCCCGGCTCCGTTCGGCCCGGCTGACCTCAATTTTGGGCGCCGGCCCCCGCTTATACCCCTCCGTCAGCACAATATCCACATCGTTGATGGTAGCGACAATCTCCGGCAGGCTCAGTTCCCGGTCCAGCCGCTGGATATGCGCAATCCGGTTCGGGGAGGCAATGACGACGTGGTCGGAGCCGGCCTGGGCATGTCGCCAGGTGTCCTTGCCGGGTTGGTCTATCTCAAAGCCGTGCACGTCGTGTTTGACGGTCGCCACCCGATAGCCGCGCCGTTTCAGTTCGGGGATCAGTTTCTCCAGCAGCGTGGTCTTGCCGACCCCGGATTTGCCGACGATGGAGATGACGGGAATCATCGGACCTCCTGAGAAGCAGGATAGCGTACCGGGCCCGGGATGTTACCGGATCAGGAAGGGCACTTCCTCCCGGATGGCCCGAATCCAGCGCCGGAAGCGATTCCGGAGGAGAGCAGGTACCCATGAGGGCTGAGCATTGAGGGGCGGGTGCGATGCGGTCTCCCAGAGGATGTCCGCCACCCGGTGGGCGGCCTCCGGCGAGGCCAGGCGGCGGGCCTCCCCGGCGGCGACCCGGCGCGCGGCCGGGTCGGCGACCAGGCGGGCCACCGCTGCGGCCGCCCGTTCCGGCCCCGGCGCCCATATCCCCGCCCCCGCCTGGACGACCAGATGGACGTTGGGGGTCTCCTGGGCCGGAATGGCCCCCCACAGAACCATTGGGACGCCGACGGTAAGGGCCTCCGCGATGGTGGTAGGGCCCGCTTTGGTCACCAGCACATCGGCGGCCCGCATCCACTCGTGAATGTTCTCCACGAATCCCTCAATCCGTGTCGGCCCGGGCCAGGGGATGGCCGAAAGGCGCGCCCGGAGCCGCTCGTTCTGCCCGGCAACGACGACCAGTTGGGCCGTCGGCGTGGCGGCGGCGACCGCCCGGGCCACTGCCTCCAGCGGTTCAAACCCCACACCCCCACCCATCAGCAGGACGGTGGGCCAGTCCGGCTCCAGTCCCAACCTCCGGCGAAGGGCGGCTGGGTCTTCGGCGGCGACCTGTCGGAACTGGGGCCCAATGGGCAGGCCAGTGACCTCTATTCGCTCCGGCTCCACCCCATGCCGCCGCAGTTGCTCCCGGGCCGCCTCGGTAGGGACCAGATAGCGCTGAACGTTGGGGGCCACCCACGCCGCGTGCATCACCACCAGGTCCGTCCCTACAGCGATCAGGGGCGTGGAAAGTCCGGCCCACTCCAGGGCACGGGCGACCGTGTAGACCGGAACGGGGTGGAAGGAGACGATGATGTCGGCAGGGTGGTCCCGAAACAGGCGCAGGACCCGGGGATGGGTCAGCGGCCAGGCCAGGTGGCAGATGACCTGGACCTGCCGCCGGCCGTTCAGCAGGCGGAATCCCCACCCGTACACCTGCCCGCCGCCCCGCAGGACTATCGGATACCACTCCGGTGCCCGGCAGAGCGGCCATGGAGCGTATTCAGCCAGGATGTCCACCAGTGTCACCTCGGCCCATTCGCCATACCGCTCGGTCAGCGCGTCGGCGACCGTCCGGGCCACCCGGAGATGTCCGCCCCCCGTCCGAGAGTACAGCAGCAGGAATCGGAGCGGGCGCATATTATGAGCCATGGTTTCCCTCCAGAGACATCGGTCCCAGGATTTTTTTGACGTCTTTCTCAAAGCGGGAACGGGGAAGCATCACCCGTCGCCCACAGGTCAGGCAGCGAATACCGATGTCGGACCCCACGCGGGTCACCACCCACCGGTATCCGCCGCAGGGGTGGGGCTTGCGCATCTGGACGACGTCGCCGATGTGGATTTCCAATGGCGGTCGCATGGCGGAATCACGGTCCTCATCCCTCCCGTGGAGTGAGGAGGGCAGGGGCAATGTAGGGGCAACCCTTGCGGTTGCCCCATTAGGGGCAGGGGCAAGCCCTGCCCCTACAACGGACAATGTAGGGGCAACCCTTGCGGTTGCCCCCCTGGGGCAGGGGCAAGCCCTGGGGCAGGGGCAAGCCCTGCCCCTA
>CALDFY010000337.1 GCA_937942115.1 uncultured Anaerolineae bacterium
CAGCGGAGTGGCGTCTACGGCACTCCACTTCGTTTCGTGCCTTACTACGAACCGTTCGTAGTGAGCCACGAAGCGTAGCGGAGTGGCGTTTGTAGTCGCTCGTAGTGAGCCACGAAGCGTAGCGGAGTGGCGTTTGTAGTCGCTCGTAGTAAGCCACGGAGCGCAGCGGAGGGGCGTCCGGTTGCGGCGGCGGCCCGAAGGGCCGCCGCAACGCGGACCCTCCCCTCACCTCCGCCCAGAGCGGAGAATGGAGAGGATCAGCCAGAGCCCCACCACGCTGGCCAGGGCGAAGCCCAGAATGACCAGCGCGGTAATCAGGCCGCCCCGCTCCGCCAGATGAAAGGCCGGCACCAGCAACGCCAGCCCCACAATCAGCGCCGCCAGCAGAATGCTGAGGGCCAGCCGGTTCGCCAGCCGGTCCAGATAGACCAGCGCCCGCCCCAACTCCTGATGCCGCAGACTGACCTCTAACTCCCCCCGCTCCGCCCGGGCCAGCAACTGCATCCCCGTCCGGGGGAGCATATCCAGCAACTGGACCCAGTCCCCCATCCCCCGGACCAGCGAGGGCATCCAGGCGCTCGGGGAGGCCATCTCCCGCATAAACCGCTGCACGTAGGGCCGGGAGACGGCGAACATATCAAAGTCCGGCACCAATTTTAACCCCACCCCCTCCATCATCGCCAGCGTCTTGCCCAGAAGCCAGAGTTCGGAGGGAAGACGCAGGTGGTAGCGGAAGGCGATGGGCATCGCCTCCTCCATCACGTCCCGCGCCCGGATCGCCTTCAGCGGCAACCCGGCGTACTTGCGCAAGAATCGCCCAATGTCGTGCTGAAGTCCGATCCGGTCCACCGCCCCGCCCACCGCGCCCATCCGGACCAACTGGTCCACCACCGCCTCCTCGTCCAGTTGGACCATTGCGATGTAGAGGCGGACCAGGTCGGTTCGGGTGCGGCGGCTGAGATACCCCACCATCCCGAAATCCATCGCCCCGATGACCTCTCCGGGCATGACGAAGAAATTGCCCGGATGGGGGTCGGCGTGGAAGAAACCGTCTTCCAGAACCTCTTTGATGACCATCCGGGCCGCGTGGAGGCCGATGCGGTAGCGGTCATACCCGGCCGCGTCCAGCGCAGCGATGTCGTCTATCTTGATGCCGCGAATCCGCTCCATCACCAGCACCCGGCGGGTGGTGTACTCCCAGTAGACCTTCGGGATGTAGAGGTACGGCTCGTCGGCGAAGTTGGCCCGGAACCGGTCGGCGTTGTGCCCTTCCCGGTAGAAATCCAGTTCCCCCCGCAGGGTGGCGGCGAATTCCTCCACGATGCCCGGCAGGTCGTAGAGTTCGCCCAGAGGGGTGCGCGTCTGCAGGAGACGGGCGCCGTCGGCCAGAATATCCAGGTCTACGTTGACGGTTTCCTCCACGTTGGGGCGCTGGATTTTGACGACAACCTCCGACCCATCGGGGAGGGTGGCGGCGTGGACCTGGGCCAGGGACGCGGCCGCGATCGGTTCGGGGGACAGCGTGGCGAACACCTCTTCGGGGGGCGCGCCCAGTTCGGCCTCCAGCAGGGCGCGCACCGGTTCCCAGGGCGCCGGAGGGACCGTATCCTGGAGTTTGGCCAGTTCGGCGACGTAGGCAGGGGGGAGAAGGTCGGGACGGGTGCTCAGCACCTGTCCCAGTTTGATAAAGGTGGGGCCCAGTTCTTCCAGCGCCATCCGCAGTCGCTGGGGCGGGCCGAGGACGGGGCGCCGACGCAGGACGCGGGCCAGAGGGGAAACCGGAGCCGCCCCCAGGAGGTCCAGCAGTTCACCGAAACCGTGGCGCGCCAGAACCTGGGCAATCTGCTGGAAGCGGCGCAGGTGGCGCACGCCCCGAATCGGCAGGATGGACATTTCACCTCACTACCGACGGCAACCGGAGGACAACTCCTCGCAATTGTCCTATGTCCTACAGCAGTTCCTTCAGCCGGGGGAGGGCGGCGCGGGCGGCCTCCTCCCCGGCGGCGATGACCTCCGCCGCGCGGGTCAGGCCGGTGAGGACGGTGACGCCGGTGGGAATCGCCGGGCGGATCAGCAGGTCCGGGTGGGCCTCCTCCAGGCTCCGCCGGTTCACGTCCCGCATCATCACCGCCACCGAGCGCCAGAGGACGTCGGCCATCTCCGCCAGGCTCTCCGGGACGAAGGGGCGGCGCTTCAGTTCCTCCGTCAGGGAGACCAGAGAGGTCTCGTCGGTGGAGATGTCCACCGCGACCACCCGCTCCGCGCCCATCTGGCGCACCACGTCGGCGGGGAGGTTATCCAGAAGGCCCCCGTCCACCAGCAGTTGCCCTTCCCGCTGGACCGGGCTGAGGAGCCCCGGGAGGGCCGTTGTCGCCCGGACGGCGTCCACCACGCGCCCTTCGTTCAGCACCACTTTTTGACCGCTGTTCAGGTCCACGGCGACAACGGCCAGGGGGATGCGCAGTTGGTCAAACGTGAGGTCGTCCAGGAAGGACTCCAGGTATTCGGTCACTCTCTGGGCGGAGAGGATACCGCGAAAGGGGAGGGCGCGGTTGAAGAAGGGAAGCAGACGGCGCGGGGAAGCCATCCGCAGTGCTTCCGCTTCTATCTGTTGCGGGGAAATGCCGGCCGCGTAGAGGGCGCCAATGAGACCCCCGGCGCTGGTCCCGGCAATTGCCCAGATCGGAATCTCCGCCTCGTCCAGCACCTTCAGCACGCCGATATGGGCCAGCCCGCGCACGCCGCCGCCGCTGAGCGCCAGGCCGAGCCGGCGGGGCCGGCGCCGGAACCACCGTAGCGCAAGATGTATCTTGCGCATCCTTGCGCATCCTTGCGCATCAATCCTGCCCGGCGGATTCCGCTGCCGACTCCGGCCCCCGGGCCCGGGAGAGTTCCTCCACCCGCGCGGCCAGTTCGTCCACCTTCCGCTTCAGGTCCTCCACGTCCTGGCGGGAGGGCGGGGCCCAGCGGGCCACCTCGTCCCGGATCAACTTCCGCAGGGCCTCCCGCTCCTCCTCCCCTCGGGCGACCAGTCGCTCCACCACTTTGGGGGCCTCTTCGGCGCGGACTTCGCCCTCCTCCACCAGTTTATCCACGAACTGGACGACCTTCTCGCGGGTGACGGTGAGCAGTCCCAGGCCAAAGAGCAAACTCCGTTCCAGCCATCGGGTCACCATCTTTCACCTCCCGGCATTTGAATCTACAAAAATCTGCGTCCATCCGCGTTTCTCCGCGTCCTATTATATCCGACAACCGCTGTTCAGTCCAGCCGTCGGCTGACCCGGCGGACGGCCCCGAACAGGATGACCGTCGCCAGCAAGACCAGGGCCAGCCCGTGGAGCCCCAGGTCGCCCGGCCCCGCGCCCTTCAGCATCACCGCCCGGATGACCGTCAGGTAGTGATACATCGGCACCGCCCGGGCGACCAGGCCCAGCGCGGGGGAGAGATTCTTCACCGGCACCAGGTAGCCGGAAAAGGTCAGGTCCACAATCGCCAGGATGAACACAAAGAGGATGGCCTGCTGCTGGGTCCGGGAGATGGAAGAGATAATGACGCCCCAGCCGATCTCCGCCAGCAGGAACGGCACGGTCAGCGCCAGAAGGAGCAGGAAGGAACCCCGCATCGGGACCTGGAAGCCGAAACGGGCAACGGCAACCAGAAACAGGAAGTTGACCAGTCCGATCAGAAATGCCGGGATAGCCTTCCCCAGGACGATTTCCGTCCGGCTCAGCGGGGTGACAATGAGCGCCTCCAGGGTGCCCAGTTCCCGCTCCCGCGCCAGCCCCAGCGAGGCGATCACCAGGGTGATCTGATACACGATGAAGCCGACCTGGGCCGGAATGGTGAACTGCCGGACGTTGTAGGTGGGGTTATAGTCGGTGACCACGCGCAGGTCTACGGGCGGGTCGGTGCGGAGGCCCTTCGCGGCCAGGTACTGCCGGGTATAGTCGGCGAAGACCGTCTCCACCGTGCTCTGGACGATGCCCGCAACGGTGTCGCTGGAGCCGTCCACCACCACCCGCACCGTGGCCGTCCGCGTCGGGTCGGAGAGGTCGGCGGCGAAGCCCGAGGGGAAGATGACGGCCACCCGGGCCGTCCCCCGCTCCAGCGCCGCTGTCAGCGCCCGCTCGTCCTCCACAAACCGCCAGAGCGCCAGTTCCTCCCGGCTGTCCATCCGCAGGACCAGTTCCCGGGTGACGGCGGAGCGGTCCAGGTCCAGCACGACCAGCGGCTGTTCCTTGATCCCCCGCCCGGTGGCCCGCGCCAGGAGGACCAACTGGAGCATCGGGAGGACGAACAGGAAGGTCGTCAGCAGCCAGTCCCGGGCCAGTTGCAGCAGTTCCTTCCAGACCAGATTGCCGATGCGATCTACCCTCATTTGCGATCTCCAATCCGCAACCTGCAATCTGCAATCTGCAATCTGCAATCTGCAACCTGCAATCTGCAACCCGCAATCCGCTACCCCAACCGTTTTCGGAACAGGAGCAGGCTGAGGAGCAGACCCCCGATGCCCATCCCCAGCAGGAGCAGGATGTGCGTCTGCAACGGGGCCGGCCCCACGCCTTTCAGGAACACGCCCCGGCTGATGGCGACAAAGTGCGTCATCGGCAGCGCGTAGGAGACCAGAGTGGAGAGGATGTTGTGGGTGTCTACCGGCAGGATCAGCCCAGCGATGAAGAAACTGGGGACGAAGAAGACCGTCAGCACCAGCAGCATAGCCGTCTGCTGGTTGCGGACGAAGTTGGCGACGATGAGGCTGAAGCCCATTGCGGCCAGAAGGTAGATGGCGCTCAGGAGCAGGTAGAGGAGAAAATCGCCCCGGAACGGCACCCGGAAGTAGAGGACGGCGGCCAGCCAGACCGGAAGGACCCCCAGGATGCCGCAGGCCAGGTACGCCCCCAGTTTGCCCAGCAGGTACTCCGCTCCCTGGACCGGCGTGGCGATGAGGCTCTCAAAGGAGCCGACCTCTTTCTCCCGCGTCAGCGCCAGGGCCAGCGCCAGCGCGGGCATGCAGAGGACGATTGCGGCCAGACCCGGCACCATACTGACCAGCGATTTCAGCGCCGGGTTGTACCAGGCCTCGGAGCGAACGTCTATGAGGACCGGCGGGGAGTGGGCAGGGCCGGGAGAGAAGGCCGTCACCCGCCGGGTGAGGGAGAATACGGCCTGAATAGCGGCGATGGGGTCGCTCCCATCTATCACCGCCTCCACCGGCGCCGGCCCTCCCGCTTCCAGTTGACGGGCGAAGCCGCTGGGAATCACCAGCCCGCAATCCACCCGTCCCGCCCGCAGCAACCCCTCCAATTCGGAATACGAGTGCACCTGGAACTGAACCCGGAACTCCCCGTCGGCGGTCAGCGCGGCGACCATCCGGCGCGAGAGCGGGCTCCGGTCCAGGTCCCACACCGCCATCTCTATCTGCTGCACGTCCAGGACGAAGAGGTGGGCCAGCAGAAGCAGGAGGAATGCCGGGGAGACGGTGACCAGAAAGAACAGCCGGAGGTCCCGGAAGATGTGGCGGAATTCTTTGCGGAGGATGGCGAGGGCCCGACGAAAAGACATACCGGTTCCATAGGGGTCAGACGCCCGGCGCGTTCAAAGCGCCGGGCATCTGCAAACCGGACTATTTTCCGGCGGGATTCCCCAGACCGACGATCTGCCGGATAGCGGTCAGAACGCCCAGGCCGACCCGGAGGGCCTCGCCAGGGGGAATGGCGGGGAGATGCTCCTTTCCCGATTCGTCCACCTGGATGGGAGCGGAGCGCAGATAAAGGTACGCCGCAGCGACACCCAGTAGGGCGCCAATCATGCCTCCCAAAAGCAGAACGCGGGTTCGTAGGTTCACGTCCACCTCCTATAGTGTGTTGCTCACAGGCAGGGGGATGTAGGGGCAACCCTTGCGGTTGCCCCCCTTGCGGTTGCCCCCCCTTGCGGTTGCCCCCAATGGGGCAGGGGCAAGCCCTGCCCCTACAGCGGTGATGTAGGGGCAACCCTTGCGGTTGCCCCCCCTTGCGGTGCCCCCCCTTGCGGTTGCCCCCAATGGGGCAGGGGCAAGCCCTGCCCCTACAACCACCTTAACCCTTCCGGCGGGTCAGCATCCCGGCGAGGGCCGCCCGGGCCGAGGAAGCGGCGATGATGGGCATCGCGGCCCGGCGGCAGGCCCGTTCCACGGCCTGCTGGCCCAATGAGAGAACCCCGCGCGCCTGCAGAAACCAACGGGGGAGGGCCCGCCACCAGCGGGAGCGATAGAGGCCGTAGTTCACCGCCGCGCCCAGCGCCACGCCCACCAGCGCGCCGAAGGCCGCCTCCACCGCCAGCAGGATCAGAGCCAGGTCGCGCAGAACTCCCACTTTTTCCTCCTTATGGCTGTTTCTCTTTCGGCTCTTTCGGTTTCTCCCGGAAGACCTCCGCCCAATCCACCTTCGCCGTCACCTGCATCAACACCGCCAGCGTAATGATGGCCCCGATGGTCACCACCAGACCTGTATACCCCTCAAAGAAAAAGGGGGGATGGTTCATCATTGGTGACACTTTTGCTGGCGGACGTTCTGCCCTCACCCCACCCCCTGCTCCCTCCGACAAGTGTAGGCTTTTCGGGGAGCGGGGGATGCCTATTCCGGCCCTCCTCCCACCTCTTACCCCTACCCTCTCCTGCTCGCCTTTCGGCGGCAGAGGCCTCACCCTTCCCCCGACCCCTATATGCGTTAACTTAAGGGGCTGCGCCAGTTGGGTCGCCGCCTCGGGCGCTGACTGAAGCCAGCCTCTTTGGGCCTTCGGCCGGGTCCCTTCACTTCGTTCGCAACCAGGTCGGCCTTCGCCGACCTCATGAGAAGGGCGTCAACGCAGGTTGACGCCCGGCGCAAAGCGTAGGGGCAACCCTTGCGGTTGCCCCCGGGGGAGGCCGATTTCCCATCGGCGCTGACTGAAGCCAGCCTCTTTGGGCCTTCGGCCGGGTCCCTTCACTTCGTTCGCAACAAGGTCGGCCTTCGCCGACCTCCTGAGAAGGGCGTCAACGCAGGTTGACGCCCGGCGCGAAGCGTAGGGGCAACCCTCGCGGTTGCCCTCAGGGGAGGCCGATTTCCAATCGGCGCCCGAGGCGGCGGGAAGCGGAGAGCCGAAGCCAGCCTTAAGTTAACACTTATGCCCTTCCCCCCTCCCCCAAGCGCCGCGATGGGGGAGGAGGGATAAAGGGGGGTGGGGGCAAATGCTCGTACCATTGGGCGAAAAGCCCCTTTCAGGGGCTTCCGGATAGCCCGTCAGGGCTTTGGGATCTGAGCCCGCCGCTTCAGCGGCGGGCGGAAGTGGGCATCCCAGCCATCAGGGTAGGCAGTTACCGTTGACGCTTCTTCTGAACGTCGCTGAGGGAAGGGTGTAACTCCTCTCAAGGGATAACGGATGAACGACACTCCACTGATACCCCAACTTGTACAATTCCTGGCCCCCTTTCTGCCCTACCTGCTCAAAGCAGGGGAGAAGGCGGCCGAAGAGATGGGCAGGAAATTCGGCGCGGAAGCCTGGGAACTGGCTCAAGCCCTGTGGGCCAAACTGCGCCCTAAAGTAGAGGCCAAATCGGCCGCACTGGAGGCCGCCCAAGACGTCGGGGCAAACCCCCAGGACGAGGACGCTCAGGCCACCCTGCGCCAGCAACTGAAGAAACTGCTGGCCGAAGACCAGGCCCTGGCGGCCGATATCGCCCGCCTGTGGGGCGAGGCCAGGGCCGCTGGCGTGACCGTCGTCGCCCCGGGCCACCGCTCGGTGGCGGTCGGCGGCAGCGTGATCGGAAGCACGATTATCACCGGTGACCGCAACAAAGTAGAGCGCTGAGATGGCCGGAGAACGCGGCATCGCCGTCCAGGGGAACGCTATCGGCAGCATCCTCATCACCGGCGATAACAACATCGTCCAGGGCATCGCCCGCCTGCCGACCGATTACAGCACGCGCATCGCTAACTTCATCCACGAATACACCGGCACGCCCGAACATCCCGTCCCTTTCGGTGGGCGGAAGGAGGCGCTGCAGGCGCTGGACGACTGGTTGGCCGCCGTTGACGCGCCCCCGTACCTCCTCCTCGCCGCCCCCGCCGGCCGGGGCAAATCCGCCCTGCTGGTGCGCTGGCTGGAACGATTGCGCCAGCGCGACCCCACCCTCCCCCTGGTCTTCGTGCCGGTCAGCCTGCGCTTCAACACCGCCTCCCAGGCCGTCTTCTTCGCCGCCCTGGCCGCCCGCCTGGCCCACCTCTACGGCGAAACCGTCCCCGCCGATCTGAGCCACGCCCCCGACTTCTGGCGCGGCATGGTCAGCAGTTACCTGGGCCAGTCGCCTCCCGACCGCCGCCTGCTGGTGGTGCTGGACGGGCTGGACGAGGCCACCGACTGGGAAGCGGGCGCGGACCTTTTCCCCTTTCGGCCACCCAAAGGGGTGCGCGTGGCCGTCTCGGCCCGCTACCTGAGTGGCGAAGGGGGACCAGAAGGCTGGCTGCGCCGCCTGGGCTGGGATCAACCCGGCCTGGCCCGCACCCTGGACCTGGACCCGCTCACCCGCCCCGGCGTGGCCGACGTATTGACCCGGATGGGCTTTCCCCTGGACAAACTGGGCCGGCGGGTGGACATCGTGGCCGAACTGCACCGCCTGAGCGAGGGCGACCCCCTGCTGGTGCGCCTGTACGTGGACGACCTGTGGCAGCGGGGAGAAGCGGCCGTCCGCCTGCAGCCGGAGGACCTCCACACCCTGCGGCCCGGCCTGGAAGGGTACTTTGGCCGCTGGTGGGAGGACCAGCGCCGGCAATGGGGAGAGAAGGCTCCGCTGAAAGAGCCGGCCGTGCGGGAGGTGCTCCATCTGCTGGCCGCCGCCCTGGCCCCCTTGATGCGGGACGACCTGCTGGACCTGAGCGGGAACCTGGACACCTGGGCGCTGGAGGAGGCCCTGCGCCCGCTGGCGCGGCTGGTGATCGGCGATGGCCGCGAGCAGGGCTACGCCTTCAGCCACCCCCGCCTGGGGCAGTATTTCTGGGAGAAGTTAAGCCGGGGAGAACAACAGGCGCTGGAAAGACGTTTCCTGGAGTGGGGGTGGAGGACGCTGGACGACCTGAAGGCCGGGAAACGGGCCCCGAAGGACGTCCCGCCCTACCTGGTGCGCGCCCTGGGCGGCCACCTGGCGCGGGCGAAAGCAACCCCGGAAGACTGGCTGAAATTGGTAGATGGCGCCTGGGCGGCGGCAGGGGAGGCGCTGGAAGGGGCCCACGGTCTCTTTCTCCACGACGTGGCGCGGGCCTGGCGGGCCTGCGCCGCCGCCGACCGGGAAAAGGCCGCGCGGGGGAAATTGGCCCCCTACCTGGGCGGGGAAGTGGGCTGCGCGCTGGTGGAGGCCAGCCTGCACTCCCTGGCCGGCAACCTGCCGCCGGAATTGGTGGTGCAACTGGTGCGCAGCGGGGTGTGGACGCCGCGCCAGGCGCTGACCCACACCCGCCAGATGCCGGATGAGGAGAAGCGCGCCAACGCCCTGGCCGGGCTGGCCCCCCACCTGCCAGAGGAACTGCTGGACGAGGCCCTGGCCGCCGCCAGGGAATTGCCGGAGGAATCGCTGCTTGGTAATCCCCGCGCCTGCGCCCTGGCCGCCCTGGCCCCACGTTTGGCCGAATTGGGCTACCCCCAGGAGGCCCTGGCCACCGCCAGGGAAATCGGGGATGAATACCACCGGGCCGAAGCCCTGGCCGGTCTGGCCTCCCACCTGCCGGAGGAACTGCTGGGCGAGGCCCTGGCCGCCGCCAGGGAAATCGGGGATGAATCCGCCCGCGCCCGCGCCCTGGCCGGTCTGGCCCCCCACCTGCCGCAGGAACAGCGGGAACAGGCGCTACGGGAGGCCCTGGCCGCCGCCAGGGAAATCGGGTGGGAATCCGCCCGCGCCGAGGCCCTGGCCGCCCTGGCCCCACGTTTGGCCGAATTGGGCTACCCCCAGGAGGCCCTGGCCGCCGCCAGGGAAATCGGGGATAAATCCGACCGCGCCGATGCCCTGGCCGGGCTGGCCCCCCACCTGCCGGAGGACCTGCGGGAACAGGCGCTACGGGAGGCCCTGGCCGCCGCCAGGGAAATCCGG
>CALDFY010000338.1 GCA_937942115.1 uncultured Anaerolineae bacterium
GAGAAGGACCCGGAGAAGTACCTGCGGGAGGCCGAAAAGGTGGAGGAGCATTCCGCCCGATAGAGCGGCAGGCCCCCTCAGATCAGAGGGACTTGTGCAATTTCTCCTGTAGCGCAGGCCGCCAGGCCTGTAGATGCAGGCTAACAGCCTGCGCCACCGTAGCGCAGGCCGCCAGGCCTGTAACGCAGGCCGCCAGGCCTGTAGCGCAGGCCGCCCGGCCCGTTTCCTGGAGCGCAGGCCGCCCGGCCTGTAACGCAGGCCGCCAGGCCTGTAGATGCAGGCGAACAGCCTGCGCCACCGTAGCGCGGGCCGCCCGGCCTGTTTCCTGTAGCGCAAGCCGCCAGGCCTGTTTCTGCCGAACGTGAGACGCGAGTAACTATTCAGCCTCACCCCTCCCCCGGCCCTTCGGGCCACCCCCTCCCCTCTCCTGACCGAAGGGTCAGGAGAAGGGAGGGGGTAGCGGCGAAGCCGCTGGGGGTGAGGTGAGGAAGGCTGAGGAAAAAGGAGGAGTCCGATGGGAGCGAAGGGAAGTCCGAGAGTTCCTGACGCGATGCGAGCCGCGTACGAGGCGGTGGTGGCGATTACCGACGCCTTCTGCGCGGAGCACCTCAACGAGGAGTACGCGATGCTGGCCCGGGAGATGGCCGCCGCTCTGGCCCGGAAACGGCCCTCCCCTCTGAACAACAATCGCCCGCGATCCTGGGCCGCCGGTATCCTCTACGCGCTGGGGCAGAACAACTTTCTCTTTGACAAAAACAACTCCCCTCATATGCGCGCCGACGAACTCTGTAAACTGCTGGGGGTTACCCAGAGCACGGCGTCCAACACGGCCCGGAAAATCCGCGACATGCTCAAGATAGACGTCCTGGACCCGCGCTGGACCCTGCCCAGCAAACTGGATAGCCATCCCTACCTCTGGCTGATCACCGTGAACGGGTTCATCATAGATGTCCGCACCGCTCCCCGGGAGATTCAGGAACTGGCTTACCAGAAGGGACTGATCCCCTACATCCCGGCCGACCGGAAATCGTCGTCGTAGTGCCTGTCCGGCCCGCCCACAGCACGGAATACGGACTGCGGAATACGAACCATGCCCGACCGCATCTCCGCCCGGTGCCCCCACTGCGGGCAGCCGAACACCTACAGCCTGATGGACCTGGAGCAATCTCATCCGGCCGCCAGGGGGAGCCGGCTCGCGCGGCCCGTGCCGACCTCGGAGCCCCAGGAATACATCGTCGCCTGTCGCCACTGCCATCGGGCCTTCAAGGTGACGGTGCCTCGCGGCCTTCAGGGGATTGGAGGTGCCCCATGACCGCCAGGACGCCCCCCGTCGCGCCGGACGAGTCCGCCCCGGTCGTGGAATCCGCCCCCCTCTCCCCCGCCGATGAGCATCTGGCGGCCTACTTCCAGGACCTGGAGCAGAAGTCGCTGGATACGCTGGAGAGCGCGGCCCGGCAACTGATCACCCTGGTCACCACCCTCCTGGGCCTCTTCTTCGGCGTCCTGGCCTTCAAGGATAACCCCCACTACCTGGCCTTCCCCGCCGTCCGTATCCTGGGCGGCCTGGCCGCCGGCTTCTACGTCCTGGCCCTCTTCCTGGCCCTGGACGTGGTGATGCCCCGCCGTCTGGAAGTGCCGGCGGCCAATCTGACCGCGATGCGGCGACTCCTCCGCGCGCTCTTTGAGCGCAAGCGCCGCTCACTCCGTTGGGCCCAGGTCGCCTTCGCCCTGGGCACCCTGGCCCTGCTGGCCCTCATTATCCTGCTCCTGACAGGCGCGCGCTAATTCACGCTTCACGTTTCACGCGGAGGCTCCTATGCTGACTCTCACCCTTTCCCCTGACGGTGACCGCATCGCGGTGGCAGCGGACGGCCAGTCCAGCCACTCCTTCCCGCTGGCCGCCCTCGCCCTGAACCAGGAGGGAGTGGCGGAGTTCTTTGCCGACCCCTCTCGCTACGGGCAACGCCTCTTTGCCGCGCTGTTCCCGGAGCGCTCCCTCGCCCGCCAGATGCTGGACGCGCTTCCCTGCGCCCCTGGGCCCGAGAGCGTTCTGCTCATCGCCGTCCCTCCCCCCGCGTCGGGCGGGCCCGACCTCCACTCCGTCCCCTGGGAGTACCTCCACGACGGCCGCGGCTTCCTGGCCACCCGCTACGGAATGGCGCGGGGGCTTGCCCTCACCCCCACCCCCCTGCCCCCCTCCCCCTCTCCCACAGAGTGGGATAGGGGGAGGAGGTGGCCCGAAGGGCCGGGGGAGGGGGTGAGGGCCACATTCCTCTTCCTCCCCGCCGACCCCCTCCTCGGGCCCGACGGCGAGCCCGCGCCCTACGCTCTCAGCGTGGAGGAGGAGTGGGAGAAGGTACTGGAAATCCTGCGCGAAGTTGACCCCCCCGTGGACCTGGTCAGGGTGGTCCCGCCGACGGCGGACGCGCTGGGAGAGGCCCTGGCCGGGGTGCGCAGCGGCATCTTCCACTTCACCGGCCACGGCGGATGGGATGGGCGGACGGCCTCCCTGCTTTTGGAGACCCCCGCCGGCGCCTCCGACCCGGTGGAATCGGGCCGGGTGGCCGACCTCCTGCGCGGCCGGGTCTCCCTGGCCGTCCTCTCCGCCTGCCGGAGCGCCACGCCCGGGGAGAGCCAGGAGGCCAACCTGGCCGCGCTCCTGGCCTCTCAGGGCACGCCCTTTGTCCTCGGGATGCAGTTGACCGTGCCCGACGTCAGCGCGCGCCGGTTCGTCACCCGCTTCTACCGCTACCTCTTCCGGGGCGAGTCCGTCCTGGAGGCCCTCCGCCAGGGCCGCCTGGCCGTCCTCGGCGACGCCGCGCTCCCGAAGGAGATGCGGGCCCTGGCCATGGGCATCCCCGTCCTCTACGTCCGGGGGCCGGGCCTGCCGGAGTTCCGCCTCCCCCGGGGAAAAGGGCTGAAGGTGAAGAAACCTGAGCCCAGGGTGGATTTCTCCGGAATCCCCGCACCGGAGGTCGGCTTCTTCGGCCGCCACCGGGAACTGGTGGAGGTCGGCCAGCGGCTGGTGGACGGGGACGGGGCGAGGCGGGGCACCGTGACCACCCTCTACGGCACCGGCGGCATCGGCAAGACCGTGCTCATGCGCCAGGCCGCCGGGCGCTTCGCCTGGGCGTTCGGCTCCGTCCTGGCGATCCCGCTGGAGCCGCTCCCGACGATGGCGGACGTCCTGAAGCGGATGGAGGAGTTCTGGGGACTGAAGGACCCGGAACGGGATGCCGAGGGACGGAAGGAGCGGATCGCCGGAGTGCTGGAAGGGCAGCGCGTCCTCCTGGCGCTGGATAACTATGAGACCCTCACCCGGGCCGGGGACGAGGGGAACGCCGACGCGCGGGCCCTCCACCGATTCCTCCGTGAACTCCCCGCCCGGGGGGTGACCCTCCTGGTCTCCGCCCGGGAGCGGACGGACCTCCCCGGCGAAGTGCGGGTGGAGATATCGGGCCTGGACGACCGGGCCGGGGCGCGGCTGTTCTCGGCGGAGGTCTCGGCCCGAAGGGACGCGCTGACGGAGGAGGGGATGCGGAGGCTCAGCCGCCGGGTGGGCGGCCACCCGCTGGCGCTGAAGTTGCTGGCCCGCCGGTTTGACGAGGGGACAGAATCACTGGGGGAATTCGTGGAGCAGGTGGAGGCCGTCCTGCCGGAGGCGGCGGAGCGGTGGGACGAGGGCCGCCGCCACGACACCCTGCGGGCCTGCTTTTCGTTTTCCCTCGCGCCGCTGGCGGAGCGGGAGCCCGCGCTGGCCGACGGACTGGCCCGCCTGACCCTCTTCTCCGGCCCGTTCGTGGACCGGCTGGCCGCGCCGGTCCTTTTCGGGGTGGACTGGCCGGCGGCGGGGGAGCAGGAACAGGAGATGCTGACCCGGCAGGCGGCGGAGACCCTTCATCGCCTCTGGGACCGGGGGCTTCTGGAGCGGGAGACGGTGCCGCTGGGGGCGCGGGTGGAGGAGACCCTCTATTTCTATTCCGTCCACCCGGCGCTGGCGCCCTTCGCCCGGGAGCGGCTGACCCCGGAGGCCCGTGCACAGGCGGAGGAGGGGTTCTTCCGGGCGATGGGGGCGCTGGCAGCAATGTGCTGGCCGCTGAGCGAGGGCGGCGGCGTACGTGCCAATCCCGTTCTGGCCCTGCTGGCCTCCAGGACCCTGCCCGACCTGCGCCGGGCCGCCGGGATGCGGGGGGATGCAGCGGGCTCGCTTCTGCGCCACCACGTGGGCTTCCTGCTCCGGCACTTCGG
>CALDFY010000339.1 GCA_937942115.1 uncultured Anaerolineae bacterium
AGCCTCTTTGGGCCTTCGGCCGAGTCCCTTCACTTCGTTCGCAACAAGGTCGGCCTTCGCCGACCTCCTGAGAAGGGCGTCAACGCAGGTTGACGCCCGGCGCGAAGCGTCCAGGGAGGCCGATTTCCAATCGGCGCCCGAGGCGGCGGGAAGCGGAGAGCCGAAGCCAGCCTTAAGTTAACGCTTATGGGGTCAATACAGGAGGTCCCCCGCACTCAAGGAAACAGTTTGGGGCGGGCGGCTTTGCCCCCGGCCCCCAACCTTATTGGGGGCCGGTGGCAATCAGAAGAACCCGGACCTCCCGCGCGCCCAGTTCCCGCTCCCCGGCCCAGCGTTCTCCGGTGACAACGTCTGTGGCCGGAGTGGGGAGGAAGACCCGGGCCGGCCGGTCGTTGTGGTTCAGCAGGAAGAGGACCCGACCCCGGGGCCCCACCCGGACCTTCGCCTCCACCCCCTCGGGCGTCGCCAGAGGGGAATGGATGCCCAGTTGGGGCAGCAGCCAGTCCAGCAGCGGGCCGTAGAATTCCGCCCCGGCCAGAACGCCCACGTAGAGGGCCCGCCCCCGGCCCTGCGCCAGAACGGTCGCAGCGGGCTTCCCGGCATAGAAGTCCCCCTCGTAAACCGCCAGTGGTCGGGCCCCGGTCGGCTGCAGGACCTCCATCCACAGGGAGACCGGAACGGAGCCGATAGGCCCATAGACAAACCGCACCGAGTTGCGGCGGTCGGGAGGCAGGGAGTCAAACTCTGCCACTTTCACCCCCAGCAGTTCGGCCAGGTAGCCGGGGGGCTGGCCCGGGACCCGTCCGGATTCGTCCTTGAAGCCGGTCCGGGCGGTGGCGATAAGCGTCCCGCCGCCCTGGACGTAGTCCCCCAGCCGCCGGGCCAGTTCGGGGCCGACCAGGTTGAGGGCAGGCAGGATGACCAGTTTGTAGGCCGAGAGGTCGGTCTCCGGAGCGGCCCGCAGGATGTGCACCGGGACGTTGCGGGCCCAGAGGGCCTCATACGGCCCCATCAGCGCCCGTCGGAACGTCTCGTCGTCGGCCAGGTCGCGGTTATGGGGCTGGATGTCCAGCGACCAGCGGGAGGCGTAATCGTGGAGGATGGCTACCTCCGCCGGAGGGGTACTCCCTTCCAGGTAGGGGGCCAGGCGCGGCAGGGCCTGGCCGATTTGACGGGCCTCTTCATACCCCCGCGTCGGACGGTTGTCGTAGTCCAGGAGGCCGGAGTGGTAGATTTCGGCCCCCCGCGTCGTTGACCGCCAGGCGAAGTAGAGGATGCCGTCGGCGCCGTGGGCCACCGCCTGCCAGACCTTCAGGCCGACCTCGCCGGGGCGGAAGACGGGGTTATAGGGCGCCCAGTTCACCTGGCTGACCTGTTGCTCCATCACCCAGTAGTTGCGGGCCTTCATCCCCCAGTACAGGTCATGGGTCGCCGCGACCAGGGCCGGCGTGGCGCCGTAAAAATGATAATTGTCCCAGGAGACAAAATCCAGCGGGGCCGCCAGGTCGTAGAAATCCAGTTCCCGCGAGGGGAAGGGCATATAGTTGTGGGTGATGAACTGCCCGGGAGCCCGCTCTCGCAGGATGTCTATCTGCAATTGCTGATAGCGGCGAAAGGAGTCAGTGCCGAAGCGGAGGAAGTCCAGCAAGTGTGCCGGGTTGTGCTCTGCCGGAGCGGCCCAGGGAAGCGGAATCTCGTCCCACGAACGGTAGACGGCAGACCAGAAGACGGTCCCCCAGGCCTCGTTGAGGGCCTCCGGGGTGCCGTAGCGCTCCCGGAGCCACTCCCGGAAGCGGGCCGCACAGACGTCGCAGTAGCAGCGGCCGGTATCGTGGCAGCCGAACTCGTTATCTATCTGCCAGCCAATGACTCGCTCATCGGCGCCGTATCGTTCGGCCAGCGCGGTGACGATGCGGCGGGTATACTCCTGATAGGTGGGACTGTTGGGGCAATAGTGGCGGCGGCTCCCGGCATGGCGGACCCGACGGTACATATCTACGGGGAGGATTTCGGGATGGGCCGCGACCAGCCAGGGGGGCGGGGCGGCCGTCGGCGTGCCCAGGACGACACGCATCCCATACCGGTAGAGAGTCTCTATCGCCCGGTCCAGCCACCCCCAATCGTACCGGCCCTCGGTCGGCTCTATGCGGGCCCAGGCGAACTCGCCGATGCGGACAACATTGAAGCCCGCCTCCTGCATCCGGCGGGCATCCTCTTCCCAGAAGGATTCCGGACGATGTTCAGGGTAGTAGTCGCAGCCGTAGTAGAACATGGGGAATACTCGCTCGGGATTGGGATGGGCGTATTGGGGATGGTTCATTTTCTGAACGAAATGGGTGACACTTGATGAACCATCCCGGCGTATTATACAAAATTTTGCGGCGGTGACAACCGTCCGGGCAGGTCTGCAGAAAATCGTGGCGGCGCTCTAATGGGTGCAAGACCCCCAGATGTAGGACAGCCTTTCCAGGCTGTCCCCAAATATGGCGGGCTGAAAGCCCAATCGTCCCGCGCTCCGGGAATTATTTGGTGGCTCCCAGCGTCAATCCTTCAATGAAGTATCGCTGGAGGAAGATAAAAACGATCACCGTCGGGATGGTCGCCATGAGGGCCCCCGCTACGATAACCGTCCAATCGGTCACGTACTGGCCCTGGAGGGTCGCCAGGCCGGCCGTCACCGGCTTCAGGCTGTCGCTGCGCAGGAGGATGATAGCCCAGAGATAGTCGTTGAAAATCCAGGTGAACTCCAGCGTCGCCAGGGCGGCCAGGGCCGGGAGCGTCAGCGGCATCATGATTTGCCACCAGATGCGGAACTCGCTGCAGCCGTCTATGCGGGCCGCTTCCAGAATTTCGCCGGGGACGGTGCGCATATAGTTGCGCAGGAGGAAGGTGCAGAAGCCCAGTTGGAAAGCGGTGTGGAAGGCGATCAGCCCCCAGTACGTATCGTAGAGCCCCAGCGCGTTGGTCAGGCGGAATACCGGCAGCATCAGCACCTGGAAGGGGAGCATCGTCCCGCCCACATACAGAAAGTAAAGTGCCCGGTTCCCCGGAAAACGAAAGCGGGCCAGGGCATAGGCGGAGAGAGAAGAGAAGAGCAGTGTCAGGACCAGGGAGGGGATAGTGATGATGAAACTGTTGGGCAGGTAGCGGTTCAGCCCGCCCCGGACCCACGCCTCCCGGTAACTGTTCAGGGAAACCGTTTTGGGCAGGGAGAAGAAGCCGCGAATCATAATGTCGTCGTAGGAGCGGAAAGAGGTCAGAATCGCCTGCCCGAAGGGGACCAGCCAGAGCAGGGTGACGATGACCAGCAGGATGTACCCGGCCGTTCGCCAGGGAGAGCGGAAGAACCGTCGTGCGCTCATCGCTAATACTCCAGTTCCGTCTGCAGAACCCGCCACAGGTAGATGAAAATGAAGACGGCGCTGAGGAGGAAGAGGATGACCGAAATGGCCGCGCCGTAGCCCATTTTGTAGTTGTTGAAGGCCTCAATGTACATAAAGTTGGCCAGGACGCTGGAGGAATAGTACGGCCCTCCCCGGGTCATCACCGAGACCAGGTCAAACGCGCGCAGGGAGTCAATGATGCTGATGACGACCACCACGACGGTCACCGGACTCAGGAGGGGGAGGATGACGTGGCGGATGGTCTGCCATTGGTTGCAGCCGTCCACTCTGGAGGCGTCCACCAGTGTGGGGTCAATCCCCTGCAGGCCGGCCAGGTAGAGGACCATCACGTAGCCCACCTGCCGCCAGACGCCGACGGCGATGATGGCCCACATCACCAGACGGCGGTCGCTGAGCCAGCCCTTCGCCAGCACATGCAGGCCGACGGCCCGGAAGGTCTCGTTGATCAGCCCTTTGGCCGGGTGGTACATCCAGGACCAGATCAGCCCGCAGACGACCAGGGAGAGGACCATCGGGGAGTAGAAGGAGGTCTTGAAGAACTTGGCCCCCGGGATGTTCCGGTTCAGCACCAGCGCCAGGGCCAGGCCCGCCACCACCGGGATGGTGATGAAGCAGAGCATCCACTTGAGGTTGTTGGTCAGGGAGATATAGAAGACGGGGTCCCGGAAGAGTTTCTGATAATTGCGCCAGCCGATGACGGCGGGGGAAGAAACGCCGTCCCAGTTGGTGAAACTCAGGTAGATGGTATAGAGCATCGGCCCGACCACCCAGATGAAGTACAGGATGAGCGGACCGATGAGGAAGAGGTAAGGTGTGAGGCGGGGAAGAGTTCGCCGCATGAACATAGAGCCCCCTTTTCGGCAGGACTACGCCGCTTGCCCTGTAGCGCAGGCCGTCAGGTATGTTCCTCACCCCACCCCCGGCCCTCAAGTTTGGCCTTTTCGCCAGCGGGTTGAAATAAAATGTATTTTTCATTGCGGCGGCGAAGCCGCCGCAATGAAAAATACTTTGAGGGGGTCAGGGGGAGGGGTAAGAAGCACCGGCCGACCCGTAGCACAGGCCACCAGGCCTGTGGACACAGGGGAACAGCCTGCGTCACAGAAAAAGTAGTGCCATTGGGCTTTTAGCCCCTGATGTAAGGGAGTTACGTTCGCTTTGATTGGAAGAGCGAAGGGGGGGGCCTGTGCGAATCACAGGCCCCCCGCTGCGGCTATGGGTTGGCGAAGATTTCCTGCCGGGCGGCCTCCAGCCGGGCCAGGATGTCGTCAATGGCGTCGGGGTTATCCCAGAATTCCAGGAAACCGGCCATACCCTTTTCGGCCATCTCCGGGGTGGTATCCCGGTCGTAGAACTGGGAGACGTAGTCGGCGCCCTGGATCAGTTCCAGGCCCTTCTTCTGCACCGGGGTGAACTTGCTGGTATCCACCCCCATGTTGGTCGGCAGCCGCCCCAGGGTGTCGGCAAAGTACTGCTGCGCCTTCACCGAACCCAGGAAGGCCAGGAACAGTTTCGCCTCCTCCGGATGCTGAGAGTTGGCGGCGATGAAGAAGCCGTCCGTGGGCGCCTCCTCGCCGACGGGCATCTTGGGGTCAATGATGGGGAAGCGGAAGAAGTCCAGGTTCCCCTCCAGTTCATCCGGATAACTATCCCGGAGGAAGTCGCCCATCAGGTACATAGCGGCCTGGCCGTCAATCATGAACTGGAGCGCTTCGGACCAACTGTAGGCGGCGGCGTTTTCCAGGAAGTAGCCGTTCCGGATCAGCGGCGCCCAGTAGTCGGTGAACACCCGCTTGACGCGCGGGTCGTCGTACCGTTCCTTGCCCAGCATCAGGTTGATGTGGAACTCGGGGCCGTTCACCCGCATATTGAGGTAGTCAAACCAGCCGGCCGCCGTCCAGGGGTACTTGGTGCCGATGGTGATGGGGGTGATGCCGTTCTGCTTGAGGGTCGCGCAGACCTGGAGAAATTCGTCCCACGTCTGCGGGGGCTTCAGGCCGTACTGGTCAAAGATGTCCTTGCGGTAGTAGACGGCCCACCAGTACCAGCTCGCCGGGAGGAAGTACTGTTTGTCGTTCACCGTGCTGAGGGCGCGGAACCCTTTGGGGTAACTCTCGTTCCATCCCTCCTTCTCCCAGACGTCGCTGATGTCCATAATCAGGCCCTTGTCAATGAAGAAGCGGGCCCGATTCCCGGCGAACCAGGTCATCACGTCCGGCGGAGTGGAGGCAGTGAGATAGGCCCGAATCGCCTGCTTGAAGTCCTCGTGGGCGATGGTGCTGTGGATGACGTCAATGTCGGGGTGCTCCTCCTCAAACATCTTCACGAGGGCGGCGTCGGCCTCCCGGGGCGCCGGGTCGCTCATATAGGAGTTGTAGATGACGATGCGCTTCGCCACCGGCTTCTCTACCGGGACCTGAACCGTCTCCCGCACCGGCACGGTCCGCTCCACGGTCACCGTCACCGTCTGGGGAGCACAGGCAACCACCAGAGTCAGAACGGTAGCCAGAGCCAGCAGGGTCAGCAGATACCGTTTCATGGCACTCTCCTCCTGCAATGGGAATTGGGGATATTAAAGATACAGCAAATAGGGTTGAAGGGACACAGATTTACCCGATAGACACCTCCTGCGCAGAAGTTTCTACCCGTGCGGTTACCCGGTGGCACTCGGTGGGAGGAGCCTTTTGAAAAACCGCAAAGGTCGCAAAGAGCGCAAAGAAATCCAAAAATCTTTGCGTCCTTTGCGCTCTTGGCGGTTCAAACCATCCCAACCGCACAAGTAGAGAAGTTTTGGAAAGTTATTCGTGGCTAAAAATCCGTCATCAGCCCCTGCTCCTGGAGGCGGCGGACCAGGTCCTCGCCCCAGCGGGAACCTTTGATATAGAAGACGGCAGGCCGTCCCAGGGGCGCGTCCACCGTCACATAGCGGGAGCCGGTATAGGTCTTCCCGCTCCAGAGGTGGACCCACTCCCCGGCGGGCAGGTACACTTTCACGCGCGTGGCGCCCTTATCCAGCACCGGCGCGATGAGGAAATCCGGCCCCAGCAGAAATTCCTCGCAGGTGATGCGCCAGACCTGGGGGTCATCGGGATAATGGATGAAGGGGTGGCGGACGACGGGCATCCCGGTGCGCGCCGCTTCGTCTATCAACATCTTCCGGTACTCAAACAGCGCGGCGTAGACTTTCGCCCAGCGGGCAAAAGCGTCCAGCGTGGCATCGCTGGAGTAGAACTGGACGTTGGCCTCCGGCTGGTTCCCCTCGTGGGTACGGAAAATGAGGGTGAACGCGTTCATCTCCATCCACCGCAACAGGAGTTCCTCGGAACGGTGGTAGGTCATAATGGGGTTGGAGACGGTGGTGTACCCGCCGGTATCCGAATGGTTGAACGGGAAGCCGGAAAGGCCGCTGGAGTTCAGGCCGGTGACGGCGGACCGGATCCCGTCGTGCCGTCCCCAGGAGACCAGTTGGTCGCCCTCCCAGAAGAGGGTGGAGGCGCCCTGGGAGCCGGTGAAGCCGGCGCGGGTGAAGAAGACGGAGTCCCCACCCGATTCCTCCACAACCTGGCGGTTCAGTTCGGCCCAGAGGACGGGCCACCGGTTGTGGAGAACAGGAGCGCTGCCGTTCGCCAGGACCGCGTCATAGGGGAGCGCTTCGGCGAAGTCGGCCATCCAGCCCGAAGCCCCGGCACCCACCACCTGCTCCCGGATAACCTCCTTCAGCCAGGCAACAGCCTCGGGGTTGGTCAGGTCCACCATGCCGTAGTAAAAACTGGTGTTCAGGAGCAGGTACGGCGAGCCGTCCGGCTTGCGCACCAGGTATCCCTTCTCCAGCGCCTCCTGGAAGAGATTTCGGCGCGCGTTCGGCTTTTCCGAAACGTCCACCAGATTGGGGTTGACGTAGACCATCACCCGCACACCGTCGGCCTTCAGGTCTGCCACCAGGTCGTCCCAGCCGGGGTAGCGGTCTTCGTCCACCTCCCAGTTCCACCACAGTTGGGAGCCGAAGGTCGTCTTCCGCTGGCCCACCCAGTCCTGCAGCCAGAAGGCGGCGACCGGCGTCCCGCGCGCCCGCAGGGCCTGGTACACCTGGCGGACCTTCTCCGTGCCCCCCTGCATGCCGACGATCGCGCCGGAGTGGACCCAATCGGGGAGGGGGCGGGGGCGGCCGGTGATTTCGGTGTACCGGGCGAGCAGTTCCGCCGGGCCCGAGCCGTCCAGCAGGACAGCGTGGACGGAGTCGCCGAACGCCGCTATCTGCACCCGGTCCGGACGGCGCAGGTCAAAGGCGGTATAGCCGGTGTTGAGGAGGGTCAGGGCGCGCATCTGGCTGGTCATGTAGAAGGGAACGGGCGCGTAGGTGGTGAAGGGGTTGCCGCCGGCCCCATCGTTGGTCACGTCTGCGCCGAAGGTGATGGGCTGGTCGCCCCGCCCCACCCCCTGCTCGCTGACCCAGATGGGGACGCGTCGGCCCTTCATGTCCACGTAGGAGAACTGTTCCCCGAAGCCGAAGAAGTGCTCTTCCCGGGAAGACGCGTACGTTAGAAAGGCCCGGTTGGCCTCCACCCTCAGACGAAGGTCCAGGCGGTTGGGCCCCGGGCTTTCAAAGACCACCGAGTAGGGGACCTCCCGGCCCGAACGGCAGCGGAGGCGCCCGGCGACCTCCAACCCGTCCCCAGAGGGCGAAATAGAGAGGACTTCCTGCTCGCCGCAGGAGTCGGTCAGGGTATCCCGGATGAAGAACATCCCGCGCGCTTCCCGGACGGTCTCGGCTCCCTGGGCGGCCTGGACGAAGGAGCGGGCGGGGAGGGTCTGCCAGAGGGGGAAGCCGGGGCGGCTGGGGGATTCTACGGTGAACTGACGGGCGTTGGCGTCCCAGCGGAGGGTGAACTCACCGACGCGGTAGGTGGCAGAGGGGAGGGCGGCGGGGTCGGCCCGCAGTTTGCCGCCGGGCCAGGAGGGGCCGGAGCGGGCGCGCCATCCCAGCCAGGCGCCCAGGGCCGCAATGAGGATCCCCAGAACGGCGATGAGAAGGCGGGTCTTGCGGTTCATCCGATGCTCCTTTCATCCTGCCGAACAACCACTCGGGTGCCCCTACCCACCTCCCCCCGGCGCGGCGCAGGAGGCCCGCTCCACCACGCGGGCCGGCAGGAGCAACCGCTCCGGAGGAGAGCCGGGGTGACGGAGGGCCGAAATGAGCAAGCGGGCGGCCTGTTCGCCCAGTTCCGCCATCGGCTGGCGCAGCGTGGTGAGGGGCGGGTCAAAGTAGGAGGCCAGCGGAATGTCGTCAAAGCCGATGACGGAAACATCGCGGGGAACGTGGAGGCCCGCTTCCCGGAGGGCCCGAATCGCGCCGATAGCCATCTGGTCGTTCTGGGCGAAGACAGCGGTGAAGGTCACGCCGGCCTCCAGCAGAGAGCGGGCGGCCCGATAGCCGGAAAGGGCGGACCAATCGCCGCTGACGATCCGGCGGTCGTCCACAGGAAGGCCGTTCTCCTCCAGGGCCCGGCGGTAGCCGTTCAGCCGGTCGCCTACACACTCCTCGTTGGGGGGGCCGGTGATCGTCGCGATGGCGGTATGTCCCAGCCCCAGCAGATAGCGGGTGGCCTGAAAGCCGCCGTCCGGGTCGTCGCAGCGGACGGAGGAAACGGGCTCCCCCCGGGAAGTATTGCCCAGATAGACGACCGGGATGCCGGTTTCCACAAGGGGAATCAGGTATCGGAAGCGGCCGTCAGCATACGGATTGAAGACCATCAGGCCGTCCACCTGGCGGTGGAGGAACTCTTCCAGCAGGGACTCCACGGCTTGCTCGGTGGGGGCGCTGCCGGTGAGGATGAAGTAGCCCAGGCGGCGGGCCTCGGCCTGCGCGCCCTCAATGATGCTGGCGAAGGTGAAATCGGTGAGGCTGGGGGCGATACAGCCGAGGGTGCAGGTGTGCCCGCGCACCATACTGCGGGCGACGGCGTTGGGGCGGTAGTTCAGTTCCTCTATGGCCGCCAGTACCCGGTCCCGGGTCTCCGGTCGGACCTCGCCCTTGTTGTTGAGGACGCGCGAGACGGTCTGGCGGGATACGCCGGCTCGCCGGGCGACGTCCTGGATGGTCGGCCTGGAGCGCATGGGGCCTCCGGGGTGGTGTGAACGTTCACGTGAGCGTTCACATTATACAACTTTCTTCAAAGTTTGTCAAGGGGGCCCCTCCCGGAGATCGCCCCTTTTGCGCCGATAGGAAATCAGCCTCCTTGGGGCAACCGCAAGGGGGGCAACCGCAAGGGGGGGCAACCGCAAGGGTTGCCCCTACGCTTCGCGCCGGGCGTCAACCTGCGTTGACGCTGGGCGGTCGGTGCCAATTGTAGGGGCAGGGCTTGCCCCTGCCCCAATGGGGGCAACCGCAAGGGGGGGCAACCGCAAGGGGGGGCAACCGCAAGGGGGGGCAACCGCAAGGGGGGGCAACCGCAAGGGGGGCAACCGCAAGGGTTGCCCCTACGCTTCGCGCCGGGCGTCAACCCCTCGGGCTGAGCCCCACGGGGCGAGGCCCCTCGGGCCGTGGCCCACGGGGCGAAGCCTTCGTTGACGCGCTCCAAAAGGGCGGCGCAGGCCACCCTGGTTGCGAACGGAGTGAGCAACCCGGCCGAAGGCCCAGCAAGGCTGACTTTCAGTCAGCGCCTGGGGGCAAGTTAGTGCCATTGGG
>CALDFY010000340.1 GCA_937942115.1 uncultured Anaerolineae bacterium
GGTTGCGGCGGCGGCCCGTTGGGCCGCCGCCGCAACGCTTTCATCCCGGCGGGAGGATAGGGTTCTCGCAGCGCATTCGCTCCCGCAATCACCTACGCCTCTTTCAGCCCCGTCATCGCCACACTGCGGATGAAATACCGCTGGAAGAGGAAGAAGATGATAATGATGGGCAGGCTGTTGAAAATGGAGCCCGCCAGGACGATGGAATACAGCGTGTAGTACTCGCCCTTGAACCACTGGAGCCCGATGGGAAGGGTGAACCTCTCCGGCGAGCGCAGGACAATGAGCGGCCACATAAAGGAGTTCCACGTCCCCTGAAAGGTGAAGAGGGCCAGGGTGAGAAGCGCCGTCTGGCTGATGGGCAGGACGATGCGGAAGAAGATGCCGAACCGACCCAGGCCGTCCACCAGCGCGGCCTCCTCCAGTTCCGTAGGGATGCTCTTGTAGAACTGGGTCATCATAAAGAGGCCAAAAGCGTCCACGATGCTGGGCAGGATCAGCGCCCCCAGGTTGTTCAGCAAACCGAAACCGGTGGGAATTTTCATCCCTGCGATGGTCAGGTTCCGGACCACTCCAGGGCCGATGATGAGGAACTGGGGGATCAGGGTCACCTGGCCGGGGACCATCATCGTAAAGAGGGTCAGGGTGAAGAGCAGGTCTTTGCCCGGAAAACGCAGGCGGGCAAAGGCATACCCCCCCATCGCACAGAAAAGGGTCCGGACGGCCGTGACCGTGATGGCCACCACCGCGCTGTTGAGCAACCAGCGGGGGAACAGTTCAAACTGGGTCAGAACGGTGCGGTAGTTCTCCAGCGTGAAGGGGGCTGGCCACAGGTAGGGCGGGTCGTAGGAGTTCGCTACCGGCTTGAGCGAGTAGACAACCGATACCCAGAAGGGAAAGACGCTGATCACCGTCCAGAGAATCAGGACGGCGTAAAAAAGCGGCATTTTGATCCGGTCCCACAGGACAAAAACATCCCGGCGGGGCAGGGCACGCGCCATAGTCGTCATCTCACTCCTCCCGTTCAATAATCCGCCGCTGGATCAGGACGACGACCAGTATCATCAGGGAGAGGATGAAGGCCACTGCCGAGGCCCGTCCCATCTGGATGTTGGTGCTCCCGAAGGCCCATTTGTAGATAAGGTAGGCCATCGTTGTCGTTGAGCCCAGCGGCCCTCCGGCGGTCATTACGTAAATCTGGTCAAAGACCTGAAAACAGCCGATGACCCCCATCGTCACGACAAAGAAAATGGCCGGCCGCAGCGCGGGGATGGTCACGTGGCGCAGAATCTGAAACCGATTGGCGCCGTCTATCTGGGCCGCTTCGTAGAGGACGACCGGGATGTCCTGCAGCGCAGCCAGGAAAATCAGCATCATTGTCCCAATGGTGGACCAGATGTTCACCATCATAATGGTCGGCAGGGCGTAGGTAGGACTGTTCAGCCAGTCAATCTTGAGGCGGAAAATCTGGTTGATGATGCCGATTTTGCTGAAGAGCCAGACGAAGATCAGCGAGATGACCACCGACGAGGTCACCGAAGGGACGTAGAAGGCCGTGCGGAAGAAGCGGCGGAAGCGGATACTCTGGTCCAGGGCGAAGGCGATGATGAGGGAAATGACCGTCTGGATCGGCACCACCACAGCGACATACTTCAGGGTGTTCGGAAGGGCGTGTTGCAGAAAGTCCCGGTCTCGCAACACCCGGATGTACTGGCTTAGTCCCGCCCATTTGGGCGGACTGAAAAGGTTATAGTCGGTGAACGAAAGGTAGAAGGCCCAGCCGATGGAGAAGAGAACAAAGATAAAGAGGATGAAGAACCAGGGGGCCAGGAAGACATAGGCGGTGAACCATTCCGATAGTTTTCGGCGTTGCGCCTGAGAGAGCATCCTACTCCTTTCGGCAGTTAGGAGGACGTGCCAGGCACTGCGGAAGTGCCTGGCACGTCCCGGGTGTGGCGGGCTATTTGCCCAGAATTTCCCGCAGTTCCTTGGCGGCCTGCTGGAGAGACTCTGCCGGGTCCTGGCCCTTCAGGTAGATGCGCTCCAGTGCCTGCCCCATCTTCTCGTTCACGTCCGAGCCGTAGAGGCCCCACATAAAGGGCGTGGCGCCGTTGGCGCCCCGGAAGATGGCCGCCGACTCGGGATGAGACTCAAAGTAGGGGTTATTGATGAGCGACGCGCGGGACGGCAGGGCAAACCCGCTCTCCAGCACCGTCGTCTGGCTGGCCTCGTTGGTGATGAACTCTATCACCTTCCAGGCGGCCTCGGGGTTCTTGGAATTCTTGGAGATGACGTAGGCGACGGTGAAGATGAGGTTGCCGTAGCCCTTCGGCCCCTTGGGTGGCAGGACGGCGCCGTACTTCAGGTTCGGGAACTGCTGGTTCAGGTAGGGGATGAGCCAGCCGCCCTCAAAGACCATGGCGAAATTCCCCTTGCCGAAGGCCGTCCCCTGCCAGCCCTCCCCGACGTCCGAGGGGAGCGCGCCGCTCTTGTCAAAGTAGAAGCCGGTGTAGAAGCGGGCCGCCTCCACGGCCTCGGGGCTATCCAGAAGCGTGTCCGAGAAGTCCTCGGTCATAATCCGGCCGCCGTTCTGGAAGACGAAGATGGGGAAGCGGCCGGGGTCGGCAGGGACGCCCATCCCGTAGATGTTCTTATCCGGCTGGCTCAGTTTCTGGGCCGCCGCCTTCAGGTCGTCCCAGGTCCAGTTGTCCGTCGGGTACGCCAGCCCGGCCTGGTCAAAGAGGTCCTTGTTGTAGAAGAGGGCCAGGGTGTTGAAGTCCTTGGGGATGCCGTAGGTCTTGCCCTCGTAGGTGAAGGCGTTGATCAGGTCGGGGATGAAGACGTCCCGGCGGGTCCCCGTGGACGCCATCAGGTCGTCCAGCGGCAAGAGCACACCCTCTTTGGCGAAGAAGGGGAACTGGAAGATGTCCATGTAGTAGATGTCCGGCTCCTCTCCCGCGCCGACGAGGGTCTTGATGGCCTGCCAGTAGTCGCCGGTGATGGGTTCGTACTTGACGACGATGTTCGGGTTTTCCACGCTGAAGCGATAGAGGAGCGACTCCAGCAGCGCCGTTTCCTGGGGGTTGGCGGCCCAGCCGGAGAGCCGGACCGTCACCCGCTCCTGGGGGACGACCACCGTCTTCTCCACCGGCACCTGCACCGTCTCCTTCACGGGCACGGTGACGGTGACGGTCTGGGGGGCGCAGGCCGTCAGAACCAGCCCCGCCACCACCAGCAGGGCCATCAGAGCGAAGAGTTTGCGATCCATGGTACCTCCTCCTGGCAGATTGGTAAATTGGTCATTGGTCATTGGTAAATTGGTCATTGGTCATTGGTAAATTGGTCATTGGTATGGAACGGTTGGGGCAGACATCCCGTCTCCTCCCGATAGAACCACCTCCTTTCTGTTGCGGGACAACTGCGCACTGTGCAGGTCTATCATTATCCGCTGGCCACGGATGCAGAGAGGGAAGGCCAGCCGTCGCCAGTGCGCCGGCAGGCGGGGGTGCAGGGTGTAACCGCCGTTATGGACCTCCAGTCCGGCGAAGCCGAAGACCAGCGCCTGCCAAAGGCCGCCCGCCGTCGCGCCGTGAAAGCCGTCGGCGGTGTTGCCGCGCAGATCCTCCAGATCAATGAGCGCCGCGTGCATAAAGTGCCGGTATGCCTCTTCCACCTCCCCCATTCGGGCCGCCAGTAGGGCATGGATGGGCGGCCCCAGGGAGGAGCCGTAGGAAAGGTCCGTGCGCGGGGTGTAGTACTCCCAGTTCCGGCGCAACGCCTCCGGGTCGTACCGGTCCCGCTGCAGGTAGAGGAGCATCAGCACGTCCGGCTGCTTCAGGACCTGGCATCGCTGGACTCCCTCTATGCCCAGCAGGACTTGCATAGAGACGGTTCGGGGCTCGCAAGCGTTCAGGTCTATGTCCTCCAGGTCAAAGAAACCCTCAAACTGCTCTATCAGCCCGCTCTCCGGGTCATACGGGATGTAGAGGTGCTCTATGACGTGGGTCCAGCGACGAAGGACCTCATCGGTCAGGCCCAGGCGGGATTCCAGGTCGGCGGCCTTCTGGGGGGCCGTCTCCCGGAGCCAGGCCAGCACCTGAAGCGCAACCTCCAGGTTCCAGCGGGCCATGCCGTTGGTGTAGGCATTGTTGTCCACGTGCTCGTGGTACTCGTCCGGCCCGATGACATCCCGAATCTCGTAGCGGCGGCGCTCCTCGTTCCAGTGAGCCCGCGAGGCCCAGAAGCGGGCCGTCTCCAGGACGATTTCGGCGCCGTAATCCCGCATGAAGGCATCGTCGCCCGTAACCTGCCAGTACTGGACGACGGCGTAGGCGACATCGGCGGTGATGTGGTCCTCAATATCGCCGCACCAGATGCGGACCAGGTCGCCGTCCTGGACGGGGACCCAGCGGGGGGTGGTCTCGTCACCGGTGTCGGCAGACTCCCAGGCGTACATAGCGCCCTCGTAGCCGTGCCGCCGGGCCTTGCGGCGCGCGCCCGGGAGCGTGTGGTAGCGGTACATCAGCAGGTGGCGGGCGATCTCCGGACGGGTGAAGGTGAAGAAGGGAAGGATGAAGATGTCCGTGTCCCAGAAGACATGGCCCCGGTAGCCGAAGCCGCTGAGGGTCTTGGCGGGGATGCTCACCCGGTCGTCGCTGCGGGGAGCGGCAATGAGCAACTGGAAGAGGCTGTGGCGGACGGCCTGCTGAGCCCGGTCGTCGCCCTCAATGACGACGTCGCAGGCCTCCCATTCCCGCGCCCAGGCGGCCTCGTGGGCCGCGCGCAGGTCGCCGAAGGGCCGGGCGACGGCGGCTTCCAGCGCCCTCAGCGCCGCTTCCCGGACGTTGGGGGTCTCCCGGCTTGTGGAGAGGGCCACCCGTTTCTCCGCCACGACCGTCTCTCCGGGGCGAACCGTCGTCCAGGCCACCACCGCCGGAGCGTTCTCGCAGTCCGCCAGCGCATACGTGACCTCCTCCGGCGCGGCGATGGAGAGATGGGCCGCCAGGCAGGCCTCTATGCCGGAGTGCCGGGTGCGGGTGTGCAGGTAGACCGCCTGCGGCCCGAGCGCGCCCTGGTCCACCCACTGCCAGTGGTAGAGTTCGGGGTTGAAGGAGTACCCGTTCAGTCCGGCCCGCACCTCCACCGTCCCGGCGAAGTCCAGCGCGGTGGCCCGCAGGCGAATTACCAGCAGATGGGGGTCTTCCAGGCTGGCGAACCGCTCTATCTTCAGGTCTACTGTGTGCCCGGCGGGGCTGCGCCAGCGCACCAGGCGGGTGAGGACTCCCGTCCGCAGGTCCAGTTCCCGGCGGTAGGCCAGGACGGTCCCCCGGTCCAGCCGGAAGCGTTCGCCCTCCACCGTAAGGGTCAGGGGAAGCCCATTGGGGAAGTTGACCAGTTCGGTGTAGACCAGGGGGTGGTCGTCAAAGACGCCGTGGACGAGGGTGGCGGGGGTATCGCCGGGGTACCCTTCCTCAAAAGTGCCGCGCGTGCCCAGATAGCCGTTGCCGATGGTGAAGACCGTCTCCATCGGGCGCAGGCGGTCGGGGCGGAACTCCGTCTCCACAACGCGCCAGGGGTCGGTGGGGAACGACGTCATCGGGAGGGGGAGGCGGGAGAGGATGTCCGTCAGGGTGACGCCCGCCAGAGAGGGGAAGACGGCGTGGGCGGCGCCCACGCGCGCGTCGGGCCCCAGCCCGACGGTCCAGAAGCCGCCGGCCAGGGCGGCCTCCACCCCTGCCGCCGCGTCCTCCACCACGACGGCCTCCTCGGGGGATACGCCCAATTGCCGCGCGCAGTGCAGGAAGAGGTCGGGGGCCGGCTTAGTCCGCTCCACGCTGTAGCCGTCAGAGACGGCATCGGCCAGGGGCCAGAGGTTCAGCCGGTCCAGGACGGTGCGAGTATTCTTGCTGGCGGAGGCAATGCCCACCTTCAGCCCGGCCCGGCGGAGTTCCTGGAGGAGGTCCGGCGCGCCGGGGAGGAGGTCCGCAGGGGTGAGGGCTTCCAGGGACTCCACGTAGTAGCGGTTCTTGCGCTCCATCCACTCCGCCATCTGCTCCTCGGTCGCGGCCCGGCCGTCCAGGAGAAGTTCCAGGGAGCGGCGGCGGGAGACGCCGCGCAGGGCCTCATTGCGGGCGCGGTCAAAGGGGATGCCCAGTTCATCGGCCAGCCGCTTCCAGGCGCGGTAGTGGTATTCGGAGGTATCGGTCAGGACGCCGTCCAGGTCAAAGATGATGGCTTGGATTCCCATCTGGGCAGTTCTCCGGTTTGTGGTATAATTGCAACGCGCGCGATAGCCTCCCGCCCGCACCCGGGTTGGGTGGGCGTCGGTGCGTCGGGCAGGGGCCGACGGTCTCCTGGCCCGGGACGGGCCCCTGCCCTCCTCACGCCTCCTCCGCCGCCTTCGGCGGCATCCCTTCGCCTCAATCTCCGCCCGGCGGTAAACCGTCGGGCTCGTGCTGCGAAGCCCTCTCCGGGGGCTGAACAGCCCAGAGGGCTTTGTTTTCTGAGCCCGGACGTTTCCGTCCGGGCGGGGTTTCTCCTCCTCGCCGGTTCAGGGTGCTTCTAAATCTCTGTTTCCCCCCTTCGCCCCAAAAGCCAAAGTTCATGGGAGGGGTCAGGGGATGGGGTGGGGTCCGCTGGATTCCCGCACCATCAGCCGGGGCGGAAGGAGAACCCTTCGCTCCGGCAACGGTTCCCCCCGCATCAACTTCAGCAACATCTCCACCACCCGCGCGCCCACCTCCGCGACCGGCTGACGGAGGGTGGTCAGGGGCGGGCGGAGGTACTGGGCCATCGGCACGTCGTCAAACCCCACGACAGAGACGTCCCGGCCGGGCTGAAGGCCCGCCTCGTAGAGGGCGTTTATCGCGCCAATCGCCATCAGGTCGCTCATGGTCACCACGGCGGTGGGGCGACGGTCGGGCGGCAGGGCCAGCAGAAGCCCCATCGCCTGGCGCCCGGCGGCTTCGGAGTGCTCCGTCCGAACGACCCAGGCAGGGTCCACCGGAAGGCCTGCGGCGGCCATTCCCTCCAGGTATCCCTGAAGGCGGTAACTCCCGGTAAGGGAGTCCTCCGGCCATGCGATGACGGCGATCCGCCGGTGTCCCAGCCCCACCAGATGCTCCACCGCCATCCGGGTCCCCGCCGCGTTGTCCACGTCCACATAGGGGAAGTCCCATTCTTCGTTGGCGCGCCCGAAAGCGACGAAAGGGAAATCGTGGTCCAGGAGGTAACGGACGCGCGGGTCGTCCCGGTTGGTCTCGGAGAGGATGAAGCCGTCCACCCGCCCGGTCAGCATCAGTTCCTGATAGGGGCGCCAGGGGTTGCCATCGGCCGGCTGGGCAAAGGTGAGAATGTGGTACCCTTCCGCCTCGGCGGCCTGGGCCATACTGTAGAGGAAGGGGTCCAGAATGGGGTGCCAGTGGTCGCGGGGGACGTGGTGCCAGGAGTAGCCGATGGTGTGGCTCTGGCGGGCGCGCAGGCTGCGGGCCAGGGCACTGGGGCGGTAGCCCAGTTCAGCGGCGGCCGCCAGGACCCGGGCGCGGGTCTCCTCCCTGATGGGGGCACTCTCATTGAGCACGTAGGAGACGGTGGCGATGGAGACCCCGGCGCGGCGGGCGACTTCCCGGATGGTGACGGCGTTTCCTCTGGGCATAGTTGAAACGTTTCAATTCCTGGGCAAAAGAAAAGGCGGATAGGGTTTAAACGTTTCAGCCATATTATACACCCATTTGCCCCGTTTGTCAAGAGGGTAAGGGAAATTTCCGGCCCTCTTTGATCCGTCTCCACCGCTCCCGCCAGACGGCCCGCCACCGCCAGGAGCGGGCCTGAACCGTCCCCACGATGCCGTAGGGCAGGAAGACCACGATCAGGATAAAGGTGACGCCGAAGAGGAGGACCCAGGTCTGGCCGAAGAGGCGGTTCAGCCAGTAGCCCAGCAGGTGGACGATGGCCGCACCCAGGACCGGCCCGGTCAACGTCCCGGCGCCGCCCACAATGGTCATCGCCAGGACGTCTATGGTGGTGGCGACGCTGAGCACCGAAGGCGTCACCCCCAGGTTGAAGAACGCGTTGAGGGCGCCCGCCAGCGCCGCCATGACCCCCGCCGCCACCAGCGCGACCAGTTTGTAGACGAAGGTGTTGTACCCCAGCATCGCCGCCCGCGCCTCGTTCTCCCGAATCGCCACCATCACCCGGCCCGTGGGCGAGTTCACCAGCCGCCGCGCCGCCAAGTACATCGTCAGGAAGAAAACCAGCGCCAGGAAGTAGAAGCGGGTCCGGTGGTCCGTGGGGCTGAGAAACGGCGGCGGGTAGATGCCGTGCAGGCCGTCGTCGGCCCCGGTGTACTGGCGAAAGTCCGTTGCCTCGGCCAGGATGTAGAAGAACTCCGCGAAGGCCAGCGTCACCATCGCCAGATAGACCCCCTTCACCCGCAGGGAGAGGGCCCCGACCATCAGGCTCTGGAGCAGCGCGACCAGTAAAAGGACTCCCACCGCCGCCCCCGCAGACCAACCGGCGTGCTTGACCAGCAGGCCGACGACGTACCCCCCGGTCCCGAAAAACATCGCGTGGCCGAAGGAGATGACGCCGGTGTAGCCCAGGAGCAGGTCGTAACTCATCGCGAAGACGGCCAGGATGAACATCTGGATGACCATGCCCTGCCAGAATTTGGCCCGTCCCGTCTCCGCCAGGGCCAGCACCCGCCCCACCCCCTGTATCTCCGGCGGTACGGCGGCCGGGTCGCCCATCGCCAGCCCAGCGAGGAAGGGGAACAGGCTCATCAGGGTCAGGATAACCAGGCCGGGCCAGTGGCGGCGAAGCCAGAGGGGGAATCCGGTCTTCTCCATCGGGGCTACTCCTTTCGGCCGAAGATCCCTGCTGGCCGGACCAGCAGGACAACCGCCATCATCAGGACGGTGGAGGCCCGGGCGACGGCGGGGGAGGCCCGCAGCGCCTGCGCCATCCCCGGCAGCGCGATCCCTGTGGTGACCAGTGTGTCGCCCAGCGCGCGGGCCAATCCCAGCACCAGCGCGCCCACCGCCGTCCCGGTGTAACTCCCCATCCCGCCGATGACGACGGCAATGAAGGCCTGCAACTGGAAGATGCTCCCCATCTCCGGGTAGACACCGACGAAGGGCGCAGCGACGACCCCGCCCAGCGCGGCCAGCGCCGACCCCAGCGCGAAGACCGCCATGAAGACCCGCCGGACGTTGATCCCCAGCGCCTCCACCATCGCGCTATCCTGGACACCGGCCCGGACAATCATCCCCAGGCGGGAGTACTTCAGGAGCAGCGCCACCCCCACCAGGATAAGCAGACCGACGGCGATGATGAAAAGCCGGTAGGTGGGAAAGGCCCGTCCCAGGACGTCTATGGACGAGCAGCGCTCCGTCAGCCAGGCGAGCAGGTTGGGGGAACGGCAACTCTGAGCAAAGAGGGACGGCACGGCCATCGGGGGTCGTCCCTCCTTGCCCCAGATGAACTTGACCAGTTCGGCCCCGGCGAACATCAGTCCCAGGGTCAGCACAATCTGGGTGATCGGACGTCCGTAGAAGGGACGGATCAGGGTGGTCTCTATCAGCGCGCCCAGCGCGGCGCCCGTGGCCGCCCCGGCGACCAGCGCCAGGAAGAAGCGGACGTCCACCGAGAGCCCCAACAGGAAGCGCTCCAGGGGGTCCCGACCCAGAAGGAGGAGAACGGCCAGCAGGGTCAGCCCCACTCCCAGCGCCAGGGAGCGCCAGGGAGCGGCGCGGCGATCCTCCCGCCCCCAGCGGGCAGCGACCGGGCCCAGCAGAAGTCCGGCCAGGGCCAGTTGGCCCAGGCGGAGCAGCATCCGGGAGAGCGGCTCCTGGGCCAGGGCGGTGGGAATGGCGCCGCCCGCCGTGGTCGGCTCAAAGGCGACCAGCGGGCGCAGCGGGAAGCCCCGTATCCCCCAGAGTGTCACCCCAACCCCTGCCAGGGCCAGGAGATACGGGATAAAACGGCGGTTCGGGATGAGCGGCGCCAGCCGGCTCCCCGCGATGATGCCGACGGCCAGGGCCAGGAAGAGCGGCGCCGTATTCAGGATGAGACGGGGGTTACCGAAGACGGTGTAGCCCACGTATGCGCCGACCATAAAGAGGACGCCGTGGGCGAAGTTGAGGACGTCCATCAGCCCGAAGATGAGGGAAAGCCCTGCGCCCAGCAGGAAGTAGAGGGAGGCCAGGGTCAGGCCGGAGAGCAGCGCGGCGGTCGCCTTCTGCGGGCCAAAAAGCCCGTACCCCAGTGCGACCAGCGCGCCGACAATGAGGATGAACGCCGTAAAGGCCCGATAACGCTTCATTGGCCGCTCCTATATGACCGCTCCCAGATAGCGGCGGATGACGTCCGGCTCGTTCAGCAGGTCGGCCATCGCGCCGCTGCGGACGGTGCGCCCGTCTTCTATCATAAAATACCGGTCGGCCAGACGGCTGGTCATCTGGAAGTTCTGGTCCACCAGGAGGACGGTCACCTCGGCGGAGAGGCGTCGGATGGCCCCCATCAGTTCCTGAATGAGGATGGGGGCCAGCCCTTCACTGGGTTCGTCAATCAGCAAGAGGCGGTTATCAGGGACCAGCGCGCGGGCGATGGCCAGCATCTGCTGCTGTCCGCCGGAGAGTTGTCCGCCGGGCAATCGGTAGAGTCGCTTCAGGTCCGGGAAGAGGGTGAAGATGAAATCCGCTTTCCGTTTGAGGTCTCCTTTTCGGCGCTCGGCGATGCGCAGGTTTTCCTCTACGGTGAGGCCGGTGAAGATAGCGCGGTACTCCGGGACGTATCCGATGCCCATTGCGGCGATTTCGTAGGCCCGGCGGCCCCCAATCTCCTCCCCGAGGAAGATGACTTTCCCCTCGCGCGGGGGCGTCAGGCCCAGGATGGATTTGAGGGTGGTCGTCTTCCCGGCACCGTTGCGGCCCAGGAGCGCAGTGATGCTCCCTTCCGGCACCTCCAGAGAGACGCCCTGCAGGATGTGGAACTGGCCGATGAAGGTGTGGATGTCCTGAACTTCCAGAAGGGCAGCCATAGGATTCGCTCCGCTTTACAACTCCCCCAGGTAGGCCCGCTGGACCCGTTCATCGGCGGAAATCTCGGCGGGCGTTCCCTCGGCCAGGATGCGCCCCTGGTGCATGACCGTAATGCGGTCGGAGAGGTTCATCACCACGTCCATCTTGTGCTCCACCAGCAGGATGGTGCGGCCCCCCTCCTCCCGCAACCGCCGGATGAGGTCCGTCAGCAGCGGAATTTCTCCGGCGGCCATGCCCGCCGTCGGCTCGTCCAGCAGGAGAACGTCCGGCCCCGTGGCCAGCAGGAGCGCAATCTCCAGTTTCCGCTGGTCGCCGTGGGGGAGCGCGCGGGCCGGGATGTGTTCCCGCCCGGCCAAGCCGACCTGATGGATAATCGCCAGCGCCCGCTCCTCGTACTCCCGGTACCGTCGGTAGTGGGCCCAGAAGTAGAGGCTCCGGCGACCGCGCGCTTGCGCCGCCAGCCGGACGCTCTCCAGAACCGTCAGGTTGGGGAAGAGGTTGGTAATCTGGAACGAACGGCCGATCCCCCGGCGGGCAATCTGGTGCGGCGGAAGGCCGGTAATGTCCCGGCCCCGCAGGAGGACTTTCCCAGCAGTCGGCGGGAGGACGCCGCTGATGAGGTTGAAGAGGGTCGTCTTCCCAGCGCCGTTGGGGCCGATGATGGCGTGCAGTTCTCCCTCCCGTACCTGCAGGGAGACGTCGGCGACGGCGACCAGGCCGTTGAACTCTTTGCGGAGGTTCCGGGTCTCCAGGACGATTCGGGGCTCCATAGGGTCTCCGTAGATAAGGTGACAGTCACCTTGTGGGTGACTGTCACCTTACCGTCAGATTACGGACAGCGGTCCTTGTACTGGTCCGGCAGCAGGCACGGCGGCGCGGCCTCCTCCGGCGCGAACTCGCGGATCAACTCCACGAATTTGAACTCCGGGTCGGTGACGTTATTCAGGCGGACGTAGTAGAGGGGGTAGAGGCAGACGTGGTCATAGGGGCGGATGATGTATTTGCCGTTGGGGCCGTCAAAGGAGAAGTTGTCCTCGTAGACCTTGATGAGGGCGTCCGCGCTGGAGTCGCCGTTGGTCCGCTTCAGCCCCTCTACGACCATTATCGCGGCCGCCATACCGCCGGCGGTGAAGAGGTCGGGCGGGGTGCCGTATTTCTCCTTATGGCGCTGGACCAGCCAGTCGTTGACCGGATTCTTGGGCAGGGTGTAGTGGTAGACGATGATGCCGGTGGAGCCGATGGCGTCGGCGTACCCGGCGGCCAGCGTCTGGTTGTCGCCGATGCCGGTGCCGACAATCATCTCGTCAAAGACGCCCAGTTCCTGCATCTGCTTGAAGAGGGGGACGAAGCCCGCGCCGGCCCAGGTGATGATGAGTACATCTGCGCCGGCGTCCAGGACCTGCTGGAGATACGGGGTGAAGTCGGTGGTATCAAAGGGGATGAAGATGGCCCCGCACCCCTGCGGCGTGTCGTTGACGGGGAAGGTGCCGCCCCCCGCCTTGACGACCGCATAGAAGCCGCAGGCGGACCCCCAGCCAAAGGCGTAGTCCGGGGCAATCTGGACGAAGGTCTTGCCCAGGCCCAGCAGTCCCTGGCCCATGACGATGGCGTCCTGGTAGTTGGTGCGGCTGGTGCGGAAGGTGTACGGGTTGAAGTTCTTGCCGGTGATGTCGGTGGCGGCGGCGGGTTCGGCGATGAGGATGATTTTGTTCTCCATCGCCACCTGCTGGACGGCCATCGTGACGCCGGAACTGGGCGCGCCGACCAGGAGATGGACGCCCTCGGCCTCAATCAGTTCGCGCGCCAGGTTGACGCCTTTCTCCGGGTCGCTGGCGGTATCCTTGATGATGACCTGGATGGGGCGTCCGGCGACTTCCATCGTGCCGCCCGTGGCGTACTCCAGGCCCAGTTCAAAGCCACGCTCCAGCATGGGGCCGTAGATGGCCAGGGCGCCGGAGTCGTCGGTCAGCAGACCGATTTTCAGGGGCTGGCCCGCGAAGGGATACGCCGGGGTCGGCTCCGCCGTCGGGGCGGGGGTGGGAGTGGGCGGCGGCTGCGTCGGGGGGACGGTGGGCGGCGGCGTGGGCGTCGGGGTCGGCTTGCAGGCCGCCAGCACCAGCGCCAGCCCGATCAGTACACTTAGGGTAGCCCAGAATCTGTGCTTGTTCATGGCTCTCTCCTCCTTACA
>CALDFY010000341.1 GCA_937942115.1 uncultured Anaerolineae bacterium
GGCCGTGGAGAAGCGGGAGCGGGATTACCGCGCCTACCTGGCCGGGAAACGGCAGGAACTGGAGGCCCTGGCCGCCCGCCAGCGCCAGGCCTCCCTGGAGCCCAACCCCGACCCCCAGACCTGCCTGGCCCGCGCCCGCCGCCTCTCCCCGGAGCACGCCCGCCACCTCTGGGAGCGCTCCTCCGGCCTGGAGCGGCCACGCGACCCCGACTTCCTCCACCTGCGCCTGGGCCTGGGCCGCCTCCCCGCCGCCTTCCGCGTCAGGCCCCCCGCCCGCCCCGCCGTCGGCGAGGAGGACCAACTCCACCAGGAGGCCCTCCGGCTTTGTCAGGCCTACGCCTCCCTGGACGGCCTGGCCGTCCCCCTCCCCCTGGCCCAGATCGGTGCCGCCGGGATCGCTGGCCCCCGCCCCCTGGTACGCGACCTGGCCCGCGCCCTCCTGGTCCAGATGGCGACCCACCACGCCCCCACCGAGGTCCGCCTGGTCGCGCTCCTTCCCCGGCAGGAACTGGCCGAATGGGCCTGGGCCCGCTGGCTCCCCCACATCTGGGACGAGGAGCGCAAGCGGCGCTTCATCGCCACCACGCCGGACGAGGCCCGCGCCCTGCTGACCGACCTCCACGCCTTCCTGCAGCGGCGGGCCCTGGGCCGCGCCCCGGACGAGACGACCGTCTACCCGCAGACCTACCTTTTTCTCTTCGCCGACCCCGCCCTCTTCACCACGGCCGACACGGCGGGCCTCGGGCCGGCCCTCCACCTGTTGCTCACCCAGGGCGCGGCCGTCGGCGCCTACAGCCTCTTCCTGGCCGACCGCCCGGAGTGGCTCCCCGGCGCCTGCGGCGCGGTGGTGGACCTGAGCACCGGGGGCGGCGTCCTCCGTCTGACCGGCCCCCTCACCGGGGAGGTCCCCTTCACCCCCGACCGGGTGGACGCGGCCTGGGCCGACGCCTTCGCCCGCGCGCTGGCGCCCGTCCGCCTGAAACCCCTGGCAAGCGAGGCGGACATCCCCTCCAACGTCCCCCTCACCGCCCTGCTCCAGACCCCCCGCCTGGAGGACTATCCCGTCCTCCAGCACTGGCAGGCCCGCGACTCCCACACCCGGCTGGAGGTCCCCCTGGGCATTGAGAAGGGCGGAGGGACCACCTACCTGAACTTCCAGGACGCCGCCCGGGGCGGCGACGGCTCCCACGCCATGGTCGGCGGCACCACCGGCACCGGCAAGACCCGCTTCCTGCAGACAATGGTCGCCCTCCTGGCCGCCCACCACCACCCCCACGACCTCAACTTCGTCCTCATTGACTACAAGGGCGGCGACCTGCTGAAAGGATTGGAGGACCTGCCCCACGTTGTCGGCACGCTGGCCAACCTGGAGAAGGCCGATGCCCAGGCGGTGCTGGTGGAACGGCTCTTCGTCTGTCTGGAAGCGGAACTGTTGCGGCGGCGCAACCTCCTCGGCGGGCGGGACATCAACGCCTATCAGCGGGACCTGCAGCAGGGCCGCGAGAGGGAACCGTTGCCCCACCTCTTTGTCGTCATTGACGAGTTCGCCGAGATGATCCGCAACAGCCCGGACAAGGCGGCGATGACCAAACGGCTGCTGAGTATCGGCGCCACCGGCCGCAGCCTGGGCGTCCACCTGATCCTGGCCACCCAGGACCCCTCCGGCGTGGTCACCGACGAACTGCGCAACAACATCAACATCCGGCTGTGCCTGCGGATGGGTTCGCGGGATGCCAGCATGGCCCTCCTGCGCCTGCCGGACGCTTTTGAGAACATCACCACTGCCCAGGTGGGGCGGGCCATCCTGCAGGTGGGCAACAACGACCGCTTCGTCCCCTTCCAGGTCGCCTGGGGCGGCGACCGCTACGCCCCCGGCCAGGCCGCGCCGTCGGCGGAAATCTACCAGGTCGGCCTGGACGGCAAGCGGACGCCGCTGCGCAGTTTTCGCCCCCTCCAGGCCGCCGAGGAGACCCAGTTGCACGCCATCGTCCGCCACATCCGGGAGACGGCGGACCGGCTGGGGCTATCGCGCCTGCGGAGCCCCATCTCCCCGCCCCTGCGGGATATAGTTTTCCTGGACGAAGTGCGGGCGGGGGAGCCGGGCTGGAACGGCCAGAACTGGGAGGTCCGGCCCGGCGCGGCCTGGCTGGCTCCCATCGTCGGCCAATCCGACGACCCGACGGCTCAGGCCCAGGCCCCTCTGCGCCTCTCCCTGGGTACGGAGGGCCACTTTGCCCTCTTCGGCGAACCCGGCAGCGGCAAGACCACCTTCATCCAGACCCTGGTCACCTCCCTGGCGCTGGCCCATTCCCCCGAAGAGGTCCACATTTATCTGGTTGACGTGAGCAGCCAGCGGCTTGTGCCCCTCAAGGGCTTTCCCCACGTCGGCGACGTCTTCTCGGGCGACGAGGTGGACCGCCTGCGGCGCTTCTTCCGCTACCTGACCCGCGAACTCCAGGCCCGCAAGGCCGAATTCGCCCGCGCCGGCGCGGCCCGCCTGACCGACTACCGGGCCCTGACCGGGAAACCTCTCCCGGCCATCGTGGTGATCCTGCGGGACTATGATGCCTTTTACCGCTTTGCCCAGGACCGGGACCCGGGCCTGGACGACACGTTGGTGGAACTGGCGCGGGACGGCAGCAACTATGGCCTCCACTTTGTCCTGACCCTGACCGCCCCTACGGAACTCCGCTCGCGCCTGGCCGGGAGCATCTCCCTGGCCGCCACCTTCCACCTGGCGACGCCCGACTACGGCATGGCCGTCGGCCCGACCGGCGGGATGGTCCCGGCGCCCCTCCCCGGCCGGGGCCTCGTCAAAGGCCCGCCGGTCCTGGAATTCCAGACCGCGCTCCCCGTCCGGGGGAACACCGACCCCGAGCGAACCGTCGCCCTGAAGGCACTGATGGAGGCGATGGAGCGGGCCTGGACGGGCGCACGTCCCCGCCCGTTCCCACCCATCCCCGCCGTCGTGGGCCTGAGCCAGGTCCTCTTCCCCGCCGACCGCTGGCCCGCGCCCCCGCCGCCCGGACGCCGCGCCCTTTTTGCCGTCAACCTGGAAGACCCCGACCAGCCGTTTGAGCCGGACCTGCGGGAGGGCCCTTACTTCCTGGTGGCCGGGACGCCCCAATCGGGCAAGACCACCCTCCTGCAGTCGTGGCTCCTGGCGCTGGCCGAGCGGTATCCGCCCTCCCATCTGTTGCTTTATCTGGTGGACCTGCGTCAGAGCGGCCTGCTGGCCCTGAGCGACCTCCCCCACGTCCGGGCGCCCGTCGCGCCGAAGGGGGAGGGGCCGGTCGCCGGGCGGGAGACCGGCTATATCACCGACGACGACCGCTTCGCCCAGGCCCTGGCCGAGGTAGACGCTGTCCTGATGGCTCGCCAGCCGGCGCTGGAGGAGACCCGTCGCAGGGAGCGCGGCGCGTTTCGGCTGGACGCCTGGCTGGACCCCCAGCCGACCCTCCTGCTGGTGATAGATGATCTGGATGTCTTTGAGACCGAAATCCAGTCGGCCTCCAAAGACCTGCTGAACGCGGGCCTGAGGCGGTGGCGCGACCTGGGCTTTGCCCTCATCGCCGCCGGAAACGTCAGCGACATAGAGAACGCCTGGGGCTGGATCGCCCAGTTGCGCAACGCGCCGGTGGGCTTTCAACTGGGCACGGCCGCCTACAACCAGGTCTTCAAGGTGAATCTGCCCTCGGCCCACCCGGCCAAACTCCTCCAGCCCGGCGAGGCCTTTTACATCCGTCGCGGCCAGTTCCTGCGGACGAAAATCGCCGACCCGCAGGTGGGGCCGCTGAAACTGGTGGAGTGGGTAGAACGGCTGAATCGGAGGACAACGCCTGCGGAGTTGTCCACACCAGGAGGATAACCGATGCCCTTTGAACCCCAGGTCGGAGACATTCTGGAGATAGATGGCCAGCGCTACGCCATCGCCGAGCACCCCGCCGCGCCGGGGATGCCCTACGGCCAGGAGGGGCGGGCGGGGACGGTGTATCGCCTGTTGCCCTCACCCCTACCCCCTACCCCCTTCCACTCTCCCAAGTGTGGGAGAGGGGAAGGGGGTGGCGGCGAAGCCGCCGGGGGATCGGGTGAGGGCGCCGCCCTCAAGGTCTTTAAACCCCGCTTCCGCCTGCCCTACCTGGTCTCCCAGGCGGAGCGCATCGCCCCCTTCGCCGCGCTGCCGGGGCTTTCCGCCTGCCGCCGTACGGTGCTCACCCCCTCCCGCCACGCCGACCTCCTGCGCCAGCACCCCGACCTGACCTACGCCGTCCTGATGCCCTGGATTGAGGGCCCCACCTGGCAGGAGGTGTTGCTGGAGAAGAAGCCCCTCTCGCCGGAGCAGGCGCTGGCCCTGGCACGCGGCCTGGCGGAGGTGCTGGTGCGGATGGAGGAGCAGGGGATCGCCCACTGCGACCTCTCGGCGCCCAATGTGATGCTGCCCGCCCTGGCCCAATCCCCAATCCCCAACCCCCACTCCCCAATCGAACTGGTAGACCTGGAGGGCCTCTACGCCCCGGGGATGATTCGCCCGCAGGAACTCTCCAGCGGCTCGGCGGGGTACGCCCACCGTCAG
>CALDFY010000342.1 GCA_937942115.1 uncultured Anaerolineae bacterium
TGAGCGCACACAATTTCTGACTCCCACGTAAGGTTCGGCGGTCGGCTACGGTGGGCCGACTGCTGAACTTTTTGAACAGGCCAGGAATGGGCCCGGTGAGGGACATCAATGCAGAATTAGAGTTCATACCCGACATAGCGGTGCTGGATTGCCAGCTGCCGGGCCTTTCCGGGCCGGAGGTGGCGCAGGAAATCGGGCGGCGGGGCCTGCCCGTGCGCGTCCTGGCCCTCAGCGCATATCGGTACGAACGCTAGATCCGGAGGACGCTGGAGGCCGGGGCGGTGGGATACCTCATCAAGGAGGAGGCCCCGGAGGCCATCGTGGCCGCCATTCGGTCTGCCGTCCAGGGCGGGATGTACTTCAGCCCCGGCGTAGCCGACTCGGTGAAGGCCCTGCGGGAGGGGGAAGGCCCACCGCCGTTGACCGGGCGGGTGCAGGAGGTGCTGCGGTTGATGGCGGAGGGGCTGAGCAACAAAGAGATTGCCGTCCGGCTGGGGGTTTCCGAGCGGACGGCGGCCTTCCATGTGAGCAATGTTCTCCAGAAACTGGGTGCGGCCTCCCGGACCGAGGCGGTGGTGAGGGCGAAGGAGCGGGGGATGATCGGGTGAAGTGCCGGCCGAGAAGGAACCTTCCACCCCCTTCAGACGTCATAAAATCGGGCCAATCGGTTCTACCGGAATCGTGTCGGAGGAAGAACGCAAATGCTGGGCAGCAACCCCCCATCCCGAGCCGTCATCATTGCGCTGTTGGGAATCGCTCTGGTTCTCCTCGCCCTCGGTCTTCTCAGCGCCGCCATCCTGACCTACCAGCGGGGTCTCTTCCCCACCCCTCCACCGCCCCAGGCTACCCCTTCTATCCGGCTGGCTATGGATAGTGCCGCCCCCGGCTCCCCGGTCACCGTGAACGGGGAGGGCTGGAAGCCGGGGGACACCGTCTTCGTCGGCCTGGAGGGCCCGGACGGCCGGCGCACCGCCCTGGCCTCCGCCGCAGTGGGGGCAGACGGTCGGTTCACGGCGGCGTTCGTGGTACCTCTGGACGCCGGGGCGGAGCCGAAAGCCCTCCCCCTCGCCGTGTGGTCCGCCACGACCGGAGCCGTGGTGAGGGCTTCTCTCCGCATCGTCGTGACGGAAACGCCCACCCCCATCCCCACCGACACCGCCCCTCCGTCGCCTCCCCCCACGCCCACCGCAACGGCGACGGCCCCTCCGCCCCCTCCAACCCCGACCCCTACCCGAAGGCCGACCCCCCGGCCCACCACCCCGCCCGCCGCCTGGCGCGGGGAGTACTTCGCCAACATCTCGCTGGCCGGCCCCCCGGCGCTGGTCCGCAACGACGCCGAAATCCGGTTCCACTGGGGCGCCGGCGCGCCGGCTCCCGGCCTCCCCGCCGATAACTTCTCCGTCCGCTGGACCCGCACCGCAACCTTTGAAACCGGCCTCTATCGCTTCCACGCCATCGTGGACGACGGGGTGCGTATCTACGTGGACACCACCCTGGTGCTGGATGCCTGGCAGGACGGGGCCCAGCGGGAGGTGACGGCCGATTGGAAAATCGCAGCGGGCTCCCACACCCTGCGCGTGGAGTACTACGAACGCGGGGGCGGCGCTGTCATCCAGGTCTGGTGGGAGAAACTGACGGCTTACCCGGACTGGAAGGGGGAATACTGGCCCAACCGCACCCTGAGCGGCAACCCGGCCCTGGTGCGGAACGACGAGAATATCTCCTTTAACTGGGGGGCCGGCTCCCCCGCGCCCGGCATCCCGGCCAACGGCTTCTCCGCCCGCTGGACGCGCACGCATCCCTTTGAGGGGGCCACGTACCGATTCCACGTGATAGTAGACGACGGCGCACGCATGTGGGTGGACGACCAGTTAATCCTGGACTCCTGGCACGACGGGAGTGCTCGCGAAATCACGGTGGACTACGCCCTGGTGCAGGGAACCCACAGTCTGCGGGTGGAGTACTACGAGAACACCGGCGAGGCGCGCATTCAGGTGTGGTGGGAGAAAGTCGCTTCTCCGTCCTATCCGGACTGGAAGGGGGAGTACTGGTCTAATCCCAACCTGAGCGGGAATCCCGTCCTGGTGCGCAACGACCGGGCCCTGAATTTTGACTGGGGTACGGGTTCGCCAGCCTGGGGCCTTCCGGCGGACAACTTCTCCGCCCGCTGGACCCGTCAGGTGACCTTTGAGCCGGCCCGCTATCGCCTCTTCGCCCAGGCCGACGACGGGGTGCGCATATTCGTGGATAATACGGTGGTATTGGACGAGTGGCATCCCAGCGATGCCAGCAGGGTCTACACGGTGGACCTGCTGTTGAGCGGGGCCCGTCGGCTGACGGTGGAGTATTACGAGGCGACCGGAAGGGCACTGCTGAAGGTCTGGTGGCAGCGGATCGGCGATTGGCCCACGCCCACGCCGACCCCCACCCCCACCGCGACCCCGACGCCGACGGCGACGCCGACATCCACTCCCACCGCTACGCCGACACCCACTCCCACCGCCACGCCGACGCCCACCGCGACCCCCTCCCCGACGCCGACCGACACCCCAACCCCGACGCCGACGCCGACCGATACCCCCACCCCGACGCCGACGCCGTAGCGGTTCGGGCCCCCAGAGATTGGGTGCGATGAGAGACGGTGCGGCGGCGGCCCTGCGGGCCGCCGCCGCACCATCGCGACACCCGCCGGGAACCGCTACCTTCGCAGACGGGCAACGGTCATCGTCAGCCATCCCCCCAGGAAACCCCACAGGCTCAGGGCCACGACCGCCACGACCTGAGCGACCATCTGGCCCGGGCCGTCGCCGAGGAATCCTAGGGCCACAAAGAAGCCGCTGACCCCCTGCCCGATCACAGTCCGATACACCTCCGCCCCGACGCCGTTCCAGCCCTGCCCCCAGCGCCCGTCCGCAAAGAGGGCCACCGCCGCCAGTCCCCAAAGCCCGGGGAGGGCCGCCGTTGCCACCGACGCCGGTGCATCGGCCAGCCGCAGGGCCCGGTCCACCAGATAGACGCCCGGCGGGACCAGCAGTCCGGCCACAGCACCGACTCCCAGCGCGGCCCAAGGGGGAAGAAACGGCGCCCCGGCCGATATGGCGACCAGTCCTCCCACCGCACCGCGCGCCACCATCAGAGGGTCGTCATGTCCCAGGGCGAGCCAGCAGTAGAGAAGGGAGGTCAGTGTGGCCCCGGCGAGGGCCAGCAGGCCGTTGACGGCGACCCGCCCGGGGTCCAGGCGCGCCCCCTCGGCGTGGAAGGGGACGCTCAGCGACCATCCCAGCCAGCCCACTGCCATCAGAAGGGCCCCCAGGTTGGCCAGCAGGGGGAAGTGGGCCGGGGGCATCTCGGCAGGGCCTTCCTGTGGAGGGGTGCGCCCCAGGGCCGTCAGCGCGCCCCAGGCGACCATCCCACCCAGCAGGTAGACGACCCCGCTGCCGGCGTAGTCCACCGTCCCGTGGCCCCGGGCCAGGGTCTGGCCCATGCTCGCCAGCCACCCGCCGCCCCAGACCCAGCAGGCGGCCAGCGGGAAGAGCAGAGCGCCGGTCAGCAGCCCCAGCAGGGCCACCCAGCCGCCTCGCGCCCGTCCGAAGAGGGCCATCACCGGGATCAGGACGGCCGTCGCAGCGACAGGGAGATACATGGCGAAGAGGGCCAGCGCCTGGGGCGTATCCGCCCCCTGGCCCAGGAAGAACCCCTTCAGCCCGATGACCCCCCATCCCAGCCCCCGGGTTCGGTCCAGAGGCGACCAGATGCTATCCAGCCCGCCCAGCCCGGGCCGGTCCGAGAAGACGGCGGCGCCGCCCAGGTGGAAGGCGAATCCGGTGGCGAAGTAGCCGACCGTCGCCAGCGCCAGCGCCACCAGCCCCTGAACGGCGGCCCGTCGCGCCCGCTCCGTCTCCATCCCGCCCCACGCCAGCAGGAGGAAACCGACCGGGAGCAGGTAACCGAGGAGAAGTGAGAATCCGATGGTAGTGTCCATAGCGGTTGTCCCACCCGAGGGGCAACTCGGCAGGAGTTGCTACTGGATGTGGTTCAAAGTGTACTCAAGAACCGAAGGATGTCAAGTGAGTTGGTACCCGGTCGGAAAGAGACTCATTCTCTTATTTCGGTCAACCTCTGATGGCCTGGGTGATTCCCGGTGACCTATCTACCCAATACGGTTTCCCCGGTCATCGTGAGCCCCGAAGGGGCGAAGGGCCATCCCTCATCAGCGCTCGGAACAGGCCGCCGGGGTTGCTTTACTCCGCTACTCAGAAACTTGCCCGTCATTGCGAACCGCCGAAGAGGGTGAAGTCGTAACCACGAGCGCAGCGTGGTGGCAATCTCCTCTCAGCCAATGGGAAGGTTGCTTCGGGTGCTTCGCACCCACTCCCCTCCCCCCGCAGAATGAGCATTTCTCTAACTCAGCCAATGGGAAGGTTGCTTCGGGTGCTTCGCACCCTACCCAGAAACTTATGGCGCGAGATTCATTTTGTGCTCTCTGCCCCTATGCCTTTGGGATTGCCCCTCCCCCCTGCCCCTCACAAGTGTAGGTTTTTTCGCGCCCCTCTCGTTCTGGGCGGCGGCGGGCTTCTTAGCCCCTCACCCCCCTTGCCCCCCTCTCCCCATCGCTCCGCTCTGGGGAAAGGGGGGTGAAGAAAGAGGATTTTTGGGCGGGCGGCTT
>CALDFY010000343.1 GCA_937942115.1 uncultured Anaerolineae bacterium
CCATCGGCGTCCGGGGCGGCGGGAGGGGGCAACCCAACCCGGCCTTCAGTTGATGCCTATGGAGCGACCGCAAGAGTCGCCCCGGCATTACCCTGCATAACTTGCCAGCCCTCACAAATGTGGTATAATTTCCCCAGCGCCACCCTAGCTCAATCGGCAGAGCAGCCGCTTCGTAAGCGGCCGGTTGTCGGTTCAACTCCGACGGGTGGCTCCTGAATCCCCTGGGGGTGCCCGAACCCTGGAGCGATGCCCCAGTGGCCGCCCCCGGCCCCTCTACCCTGCAACAGGCCCCGGACTCCGGGGCTTTTTCGTATTGCGATGACCGCGTCGCCTCCGCACCGACCGGACCCCTGGCGCCTGGTCTGGCGCACGGCCACGGGGAACGTCCCGCTGGCAGTGTGTCTCTTTGTGCTGGCTCTTTATCTCCTGCTCCTGGCCTGGATTCCCCAGTTTCCTGCCGGCCCGGCAACGACAGACCGATGGCTGGTCCAGACCCGCTTCGGCCCCTGGACCGGTACCATGTACCGTCTGGGCCTCTTCTCGCTGGCCGGTTCTCCTGCCGTGTCGGTCCTCCTTTCCCTGCTGGCGTTTCTGCTATTTCTGCGGACGGTGGAGCAGGCGGACAGACTCCGGTCTCCCCTCGTTGGGCGGGGCGACCGGAGCCGCCGGGCGGACATTTTCCCCCTTCTGGCCTACCTGGGCATCCTGGTTCTGCTGGCGGGACTGCTGATCGGTCACCGGTGGGGATGGCGGGAGGAGGGCCTGGTCGGCCCAGAGACCGCCCCGTCTTCCGGCCAGCCGAAGCAATACCGGATGGGCTTCGGGCCCTCGCTGACAGTTCGGGCCACCGACGACGCCGGCCGTCCCCTGAAACTCCAGCAGACCGCCCGCGATCCGGCGCAGACGGAACTGATCCTGTATCTGACCCCCTCATCGCCGGAGCGCTCGTTCGCCATCCCGGAGAGCGGCCTGGTCGTCCGGGTCGGCGTCCAGGGCAACCTCTCGGCCCATAGCCCGATCCTGGTGGAAGTCTTCCGGGCGCCGGGAGGTGAGCGGGTTCAGGAGACGGTGGTGGAAAGGGAGGACTTCTCTCTACCGGTGAACGGGGTCCATCTGGAGATTTCCCGGCAACCCTATCCGATTCTGGCCCTCGTTGACGACCCGGGGCTCTGGCTCAAATGGATGGGGCTGATCGGGGGAACGGTCGGGCTGGTGGGCATGCTGAGCCTGGGAGGACGGAAAAGACGCATTCCGGGCCTGTTCCTCTCCGTACTCACCGTGGGGGTCGCCGGGCTGGCGGGCTACAGTTTGGGGACCGGGGGGACACTGGCCGCGCTCCCCTTCCAGTTGGAGACGACTGCCCTCTGGCTGGTCGGCCTGGCCCTCTGGCTGAGCCGGCAGAAAGAACCGCCGGATGCGCACAGTTGACGGTTACCCGACAACAGGGTATACTTTGATAAAATTCACACAAAGGCACAAAGAACACAAAGATAATAAAAACCCCGTGTCTCTGTGTCTCCGTGTGAGAACGAAACATTCATTCAGAAGGATGAATCCTCTATTCCCTCAGGAGGAGCGCCGATGAAGGTTTCTTGCCTGCAGGAGAATCTGGCTCGCGGCCTGAGTGTTGCCGGACGGGCGGTCTCTGCCCGCTCCGCCCTCCCCATCCTCAGCCACATCCTTCTCGCCACCGACGGGGGGCGGCTCCGTCTCTCCTCTACCAACCTGGAGATGGGCATCCACTGCTGGATCGGCGGACGGGTGGAGGAGGACGGGGCCATCGCCGTGCCGGCCCGGACCATCATTGACCTGGTCAACGCCTTCCCGCCGGACCGGGTGGACCTGCGCCAGGAAGTGCGCACGATGACCCTCAACGTCCGTTGCGGGCGGAGCGAGGCCAACATCAAAGGGCTGGACGCAGTGGACTTCCCGCCCATCCCGACCCCTGAGGAGGGCGCGCCGGACGGCATCTCTATAGACCCGGAGACGTTGCGGACCGCCATCAACCAGGTCGCCTTTGCGGCAGCAACGGATGAGGCGCGCCCTACCCTGACCGGTGTCCTCCTGCGGTGGGAGGCGACGGCCGCCGGCCCCACCCTGACCCTCGCCGCCGCCGACGGATACCGGCTGGCCGTCCGGCGGGTACCCTTGCCCGAGAGCGAGGTCCTGCGCCCCTTCAGCGTCATCGTCCCGGCCCGCACGATGACCGAGTGGGCCCGCATCTGCGGCGAACTGGCGAAGGGCCGGGAGGAACGCCCGCCCGTCCGCATCACCTTCACCCCCGACCAGAACCGCATCCTCTTCCAGGCCCAGACCCCGCCCGATGCCCCCGTTCCGATGGAGGTCGTGCTGGTCTCCCAACTCATCCCTGGCACCTTCCCGGACTATCAGCAACTGATCCCGCGCGACCGGAACACCCGGCTCATCGCCGGGACGGCGGAACTGCTGAAGGCCTGCCAGACGGCCCACATCTTCGCCCGCGAGAACACCAACACCCTGCTCCTCCACGTCCATCCCGGCTCCGACGTGGAGCCGGGTCGGCTGGTCGTCTCCGCCACCTCCGCCGAGACCGGCAGCGACGTCACCGAACTGGACGCGGCGATAGAGGGGGTGGCGGTGGAGATCGCCTTCAACGTGAAATTTATCCTGGACGCGCTGGGGGTGGTCAACTCGCCGCAGGTGATGATGGACATCATCTCCCCCTCCAGCCCGGGCGTCATCCGGCCCGTCGGCGGGGACGACTTCACCTACGTGGTCATGCCGATGACGCTGGAGCGGTAGAAAGATGGCCCAGGAGTATCCGGTCCGGACCGTGGATGAGGCGTACCACGCCTGTCACCCCGACCTGGCGCTGGAGGCCGGCGACCCGCGCTATGTCCCGCTGACTCCTGTACGGGGCGGCTTTGACCTTCCAATCACCATTACCGCCAATATCCGCCGTACCCCATCGGGATATTTTCACCAGCAACTGGTCACCGGCCATCGGGGCTGTGGAAAATCCACCGAACTGAAACAACTCCAGGCCCGCCTCCGGGAGGAACGGTACTTCGCCGTCTATGTAGATGCCGAAGCCCTGCTGGACCTGGGCGACCTTACGTATCTGGACGTACTGGTCGCCCTCACCCAGGAATTGGAGGAGGCTTTAAGGGGAGAGAAAATCCGCATCCCCGGAGAACTGCGCCGGGACCTGGACGAGTGGTTTGCCGACATCATTCTAACCGAAGAGCAGCGGCGGGATGTGGAACGCTCCCTGCAGGCCGATTTCGGTGTCGGGCCCCAGGTACCGGCGTTGGCCCGGATGTTAGCAGCCATCACCGGCCAGATTCGCAGCGGCAGTTCCCGGCGGGTGGAGATTCGCCGCCAACTGGAGCAGAACCTGCGGGTCTTCGTCCAGCGACTGAACGACCTGGTGGATGACGCGCGGGTTCGGCTGGTTCGGAAGGGATGGGGAGACCTGGTGTGTATCGTGGACGGGCTGGAGAAGATGCATTACGCTCCGCTTCCCGATGGGCAGAGCACGCACTCGGCCCTCTTCGTCGCCCACGCGGAGCAACTCAAAAGCATTCACAGCCACGTCATCTACACGGTCCCCATCTCCCTGGTCTTCAACGCCAACCTGGGGGATGCCTTTCCGGACCCTACGCTGGTGATCCCGATGGTGAAAATTACCGAATCGGATGGTCGGACCCCTTATGAGCCGGGTCGGCAGGCCCTGTTTGAGGTGATTGCCCGGCGAGTAAATGCCACAGAAGTTTTTGAATCCGAGAACCTGCTCTGGCAACTCATAGAGGCCAGCGGCGGGTCGGTTCGGGACCTGATGCGGTTGATGCGGCTGGCCTGCTATGGCGCTACCGATCGCATCCGGGCTGGACACGTCCGGAGGGCTATTCAGGAATTGAGCCGGGAATACGACCGCCTGGTGCAGGATAGCGACCTGGACCGGTTGGTCTCTGTCGCGCGGGAGCGACGGGTTCTGGGCGATGAGGTTTCGGCCCGTCTCCTTCACCTCCGGCTGGTCCTGGAGTACCAGAACGATGAACGATGGGCGAACCTTCACCCCGCCGTGCGGGCAACCCCTCGCCTTCGGAACCTTCTGGGGGCCGTTTAATGGAAGTTGCGCTTCAGGAGGCCAAAACTCTGGTTGTGGTGGATGATGAAGCCCGTCTCGCCCATGCCCTGCGGCTGGCGCGCGGGTTTGCCCTCTTTTTTGTCCGCTGCAACGTCCCCTTCTACCGGGCCGAAGTGGTGGCCCGCCTGAAACGGATGCTCCCGCGCCCGATTGTGGAAGTGAACCTGACCGATGAGCCGGAGGTCTATCCGGCGATTGCCCGGGCGGCCGAGACCTCTCCCCATCCCAGCGTGATCTTCATCTACGGCCTGGAGGCCCACCTGCCCTCTGCCGACCGGGAGCGGGCCTTTCAGACCCTGCGGGGGTTGAACTGGCGACGGGCGGCCTATCAGCGGCTGGCGCGCCCGCTGGTCTTTTGGCTGCCCGAATACGCCCTGGGCCTGGTTGCCCGAGAAGCCCCCGACTTCTACGATTGGAACAGCGGCGTATTTGAACTGGCCGTCCCGGAGCCGGTCCGGGAGGCCGTTCTGGTAGAGGCGCTGGTTCCGGAAGGAGAACCTTTTTCTTCCCTTCCAGTGGAGAAAAAGGAGTCCCGGTTACGGCTGCTGGAGGGGCTATGGGAGGAGTATGGGGAAGAACACCCCGCCGAACAGCAAGCCCGTTTGCGGCTGGCCCTTCAACTCGGTGACCTCAATGACAGCCTGGGGCGGTACGAAGAGGCCCGGCGCTGGCTGACCGAGGCCTGGCGGCTGGCCGACGCCCTGGGCGACCGCCGCAGTAAGGCCCAGACCCTGGGCAACCTGGGCAACGTCTACGCCCACCAGGGCCGCTGGGAGGAGGCCATCCGGATGTACGGGCAGGCCCTGGACATCTTCCGCGCTCTGGGCGACCCCCACGGCGAGGGCCAGACCCTGGGCAATTTAGGAGTGCTGGCGCAGGACCAGGGGGACTGGGCCGAAGCCCGCCGCCTCTACGAAGAGAGCCTGCGGATAGCGGAGCGACTGGGCGACCGGGCCGGGGTGGCCCAGACCCTGCACCGGTTAGGGTTGCTGGCGCAGGCCCAGGGCGACCTGGAGGGGGCGATGGAATTGTATCGGGAGTCGCTGGCGATCAGGGAGTATTTGGGCGACCTTCGGGGAAAAGCGGCCACGCTGCACGAGATGGCTTATATCCACCGGGTGCGGGGCGACCTGGAGGGGGCGATGGGGCTCTATCGGGAGTCGCTGGCGATTGAGGAGTCTCTGGGCGACCTTCGGGGCAAAGCGGCCACGCTGCACGAGATGGCTTATATCCACCGGGTGCGGGGCGACCTGGAGGGGGCGATGGAATTGTATCGGGAGTCGCTGGCGATCAGGGAGTATTTGGGCGACCTTCGGGGCAAAGCGGCCACGCTGGCGATGATGGGACAGGTCCTGCTGGCCCAGGGGCAGGCGCTGGAAGGGATCCGGGCGCTCCAGCAGGCGCTGGAGATTCTGGCCGGGATGGGCGCGCGAGCGGACGCGCAGCGGGTGGCAGAGATTTTGGAATATGCCCAGAGGGCAGTGGGGGTCGCCCACGAATAGGGCACAAATGCACGACCACGGAACACGGAATACGCAATCCGCTGTACACGGCAAGGGGCTCTGGCTTCCCC
>CALDFY010000344.1 GCA_937942115.1 uncultured Anaerolineae bacterium
AGCATGGGTTTCTCCTAATGCGGCACTCCGCTGCGCTGCGTGCCTGACTACGAACGATAACGGCACTCCGCTGCGCTCCGTGCCTGACTACGAACGATAACGGCACTCCGCTGCGCTCCGTGCCTGACTACGAACGATAACGGCACTCCGCTGCGCTCCGTGCCTGACTACGAACGGACGGCACTCCGCTGCGCTGCGTGCCTGGCTACGAACGGGACGGGACGGCACTCCGCTGCGCTCCGTGCCTGACTACGAACGGACGGCACTTCGCTGCGCTGTGTGCCTGACTACGAACGATAACGGCACTCCGCTGCGCTCCGTGCCTGGCTACGAACGGTTTGTAGTCAGCGACGTAGCGAAGCGGAGTCGCGTCTGCTACGCTTCCGGCACGGGCGCGGCCGGGCTGATGCGGCGGATTTTCTCTATGATCCGCCGCCGTCGGGCCGCGTCCTTCGTCTGGGCCAGTTGCTGGCGCAAGTGGCGCAGTTTCCGCTTGCGGTTCCTTCGGCGAATCCGTTCCCGATCCGGTTCCCGTCGCATCGCACCTCCTTCACGCTTCACGTTTCACGTATTGCGTATTCCGTTATGCCTTGCTCCCGACCTGGACGTTGCGGAAGCGGGCCGGAGCGGCACCATGGCCGGTGTGGGCAATCTGGATGGGCTGACCCTTGCCGCAGTTGGGCGTCCCCCAGACCCGCCAGTGGTCGGCGTTGCAAATGGCGTCGCAGGAGCCCCAGAACTGCGGCGTCATACCGGTGTAGAGGGCGTTCTTCAACAGGCGCACCATTTTGCCCCGACGGATTTCGTAGGCAATCTCGGTGCCGAACTGGAAGTTGAGCCGCTTGTCGTCTATAGACCAGGAGCGGTTCATCTCCATATAGACGCCCTCGTCAGTATCGGCGACCAGGTCCTCAAAGGTCCACTCCCCCGGCTCCAGGTTGACGTTGGTCATCCGGACCAGCGGGATGCGGTCCCAGCCGGAGGCGCGCATAGCGCCGCCGGAGCGGGCCTGGGCTGGGTCCAGCCCGCGCAGACGGGCCAACTTGACCGCTGTCTCCCGGGAACTGAGATAACCGACAAAGATGCCCTCCCGCACCAGCGGCACCCGCTGGGCCGGGACCCCCTCGTCATCATAGCCAAAAGTCCCCAGGCCGCCGGGAATGGTCGCGTCGGCGGTCAGGTTGACGATGGGGGAGCCGTAGCGGAAGACGCCCAGTTTCTCCGGGGTGAGGAAACTGGTGCCGGCGTAGGCCGCCTCGCTCCCGAAGACCCGGTCCAGTTCGGTGGGATGGCCGCAGGACTCATGGACCTGCAGGGCCAGTTGGGTGGGCCCCAGGATGAGGGTGGTGACCATCGCCGGGCAGGGGTCGGCGGTGAGCAGGGCGACCGCTTCCTGAGCGATGCGCTCCGCATTCCCGGGTAGGTCCATCGCCAGGACCATCTCCCAGCCGCCGGTGCGCTGGTCCCGGGCGAAGGAGTTCGGGTAGGAGCGCTGCTGCATATCCTGCTCGTCCACCGCGTAGGCGACGATGCCGCCGCCGGTCTCCACGATTTCCTGCTCAATGTAAGAGCCCTCGGTGCTGGCGAAGGTCTTGTTTTCCCGCCAGGCAACGACGGCCCCCCGAGCCACCCGAACCCCCGGCACCCGCCGCATGGCCTCGTCCGCCGCCAGAAGCAGGCCGATTTTCTCCTCCACCGGGACGGCGAACGGGTCTATCTGGAAGGGGGTCCGGTAGGTATCCACGTGGACCTCCGGCGGGCCCAGGTCTACCGGCTCCCGGAGCGCGGTGGCGCTGGCCCGGGCGATGCGGACCGCCTCGGCGGCGACCCGCTCCACCTCCTCGCGGGTCAGCGTGCTGCTGGCGGCGAAGCCCCAGGCGCCGTCGGCGACGACGCGGACGCCGAAGCCGTGGGTCTCCGTCTCTGCCAGGTTGCTGACCACGCCGTTGCGCACTTCCACCTGCTGGGTGCGCCGATGGACGATGCGGATGTCGGCGTAGGTGGCGCCCCGCAGGCGCGCCGTATCCAAGGCAAGGTCGGTGAGGTCCTTCATTTGCTCCCCTCGTCAGAGAGAATTTGGAGAAGCCGTTCTACAGTTCATCCTGCTCAAAATCCGCTTTGCTCCGGTCGCAATACCGCTCTATTGCGGCAATTGCGTCCAGGATGTCCCTCAACGCTCCTGTGGCTTTCTCATAACGGAATGGCCTCCTGGAGCACACGCTCCCGGATCCGGGCTTTCAGAGCACGCTCCGTCACCACATCTACAGGACAGCCCAGCAAAGCCTCCAATTCCATTTGCAATCCTCCCAGGTCCAGGAGCGACCGCCCCGGTTCCATTTCCACCAGAAAATCCACGTCACTCCGTTCATCGGCCTCTCCCCGTGCCACAGACCCGAAAACCCGTATTTTCCGGGCCCCATATTTACTGGCGATTCGCAGAATCTCTCCTCGTTTTCCGGCCAACAACTCTGTCTGCTTCATATTCCATTGCTCCCTACCCAGAAACTTGCTTGTCATTGCGAACCGCCGAAGGCGGCCTGCGCTACGCAAGCGATTGCAGTTTCCGGCCTGCCGGAATGCGCCTCGCGCGATGGGGTACTCGCGATGACACGGCCGTTTCGGTGGGATACTCACGTGACACAGTACGTAGTGACCTCTCCTCAGAAATGGGATACGACCGAGCCAACCGCCTATACCGGCACAGGAACTACCTGATATTCTATCCCACTCGGTAGGGCAACCCGTCGGGAAGCGTCAAGGATTTCCAGAGAGATAAGGTGGCCATCAGCATCGTAGTCCAGAATGACCCCCGGCTTATCCTCATCACTTTCGGCCACCGGCGCATCGGTGAAAATGATGGTGAACGTGTCTGTCTCGCGGTCATGAATCACTTTCATCCTTCTACCCTCCAGTACTTCGCCACCTTCCGGGTCCGATAGGCCGTTACCCCTGCCGGTGGAGTACGATCAATATCCACGAAAATACGAAGCAGACAAACCTTCGGCGGGTCACCCCATCGGAGTCTGGACTGATAAACTTTGCGGCCTTCGCGAACCGTTTCAACCTGTTCCGGAGCGGCCAAAACCCGAGCCCCATCCTCCTCGGTGATTTGACGGCGGGCCATTTCCTCTCGTGCGGGGTCGGTAATCCAATAGTTGGTGAGCGACTTGGTGTCCGTTAAATTCATTCACGCTCGTCCGCGTCCCCTGTCGGCGCGCGGGCGATGAGGACGGGCCGTCCCGCCGCCTCCGCCACCTCCACGGCGACGTTGGGCCGGTAGAGCCGCCGCAGGCTGCGCGCCGAATAGGGTGAACCCACCCCTACCAGGTCGTACTCCCCCTCCCGAATCTCGTGCAGGATTTCGTGGACGACGGGACCGTGCCGCACGCGCACCTCCGTCTCCACGCCTATTTCCTTCAGCGTCTCCAGCGCCTCCCGCAGCCGACGGGCCTGAGGGGTATCGGTCTCCAGCAGGTGGGACCAGTGATTCTTCACCTGGTTGGCCACCGGATACTCCAGAGTGACCGGTTCCACGACGTGAAGCAGGGTGACCGTTGCCCCGAAGGCCCGCGCCAGATGCCCGCCGGTCCGGACGACCCCCTCCGCGTAGCGAAGCCCCCCCGTACAGAGGAGCATCCGCCCCAGCCGCAGGTGGGCCCCGGTGACGTGCAGGACCGGCGTCTCCACCGCCGCCAGCAACCGGGAGAAGGCGTGGGCCCAGGCCAGGCGAGGGGTCATCGGGCCGACGACGGTCAGCATCCCCTCCCGGACCAGTGGCGGGATGACTTTCTCGGGCCGGCCTGTCAGGACCCGGCGCTCATAGGGGACGGATGCCTCCGCCAGACGGCGCTCCGTCTCCGCCAGCAACGTCTCCACCTCCGGGCGACGGGCCGGTTTCTCCACCGTCCCCAGCAGAACCACTTCCCGGAACAGGGCCCGCCCGGCACCGGCCAGCCAGGCCCCATACTCCAGTGCCGGACGGGTATCGGGATGGCCGTTGGTACAGAGCAGCAGGTTCATCGGAAGAGCCAGATGCCCACCAGACCGGCAGCCAGCAGGACCAGGGCGGGCGGGACTTTGAGTTGGAAGGCGATGAAACTGATCACCGCGACGATGATGGCCTTCCAGTTGCGGGCGTCCTCACCGAAGATTTTCCAGGCCACCAGGAGCATCAGGACGGCCACGGCCGGCGCCAGACCCTGGACGAAGTTGCTGACCCAGGCCTCGCCCCGGATGCGCTGCAGGAGCGAAACGATGAGGAGCATCAGGACAGTGGGGGGCAGGATGGAGCCCAGGAGCGCCACCAGCGCGCCGGGCAGCCCCCCCACCTCGTAGCCGACAAACATTGCCAACTGGAGCGCGTCGCTGCCCGGCAGGACACTGGAGAAGCCCACCGCCTCAATGAACTCCTCCTCGGTCATCAGATGTCCCACTGCCTCTTTGTAGAGCAGGCCTGCAGAGGCAGGACCCGAGGTCGTCAGCAGGTTGATTTTGACGAAGAGCCAGAACAGCCGGAACCACTGAGCCATTGCCGCCTCCTCAAGCCTGGCCGCGTGCCTCGGCTTCCAACCGGGCGAAAAACTCCACCATAAAAGCGTGCCGCTCTTCGGCCAGCGCGCGGCCGGTGGCGGTGGTCATCATCTCCCGCAACCGGGAAAGTTTGACGACGAACTCGTGAACGGCCGTGTGCTCCGGTGTGCCGTCGCCCTGGGCCGCCGCGACATCCGGCGGAACCCAGAGCCGCCGGTTCTGGGCCCCGGCACGGGCGAAGGCCCGGGCGATGCCGACAGCCCCCATCGCGTCCAGTTTGTCGGCGTCAAAGAGAGCGCGGGCTTCGGGGGTTTCGGGGGGTGGGCCGCTGCGGAACCGGTGGGATGCGATGGCCTCCGCGACCGCCTCCACCTTCTCCGGCGGATGGCCGGCCAGGATTTCCCGCGCCCGCGCCGCGCCGATTGCCGCGTGGTCCTCCCCGGTGACCTCCTCCTGGGCCCGACCAACGTCGTGCAGGAGGGCCGCCGCCCGCACGACTTCCAGGTCGCCCCCTTCCGCGCGGGCAATCCGTTCGGCCAGCGCCAGCACCCGCAGGACGTGGTCAAAGTCGTGGGTACTCTCGTGGCCCTGGTAGTATTGGCGGGCTTCGTCTATCCCGATCATTGCGCCCTGCTCCCTGCTCTCTGTCAATCACCCCAGGCGGCGGCTCACCCAGATGGCCAAGAAGGTGAGCAGAACCCCCAGCACCAGCACCAGGAGGACAGTAGCAATGACCCGACGGCGAATCTGCCAGACCTGATAGCGCCCGGTAACCCAGAGGAAGAGGCCCAGGGCCAGCCCGGCGCCGCCCAGGACGCCCACGGTGTAGGCAAAGGCCGTCGCCATGAGCCGGGGCAGGTCCACCCGGACGATCAGGTCCCCGAAGAGCAGGATAGAGTACCGGCTGGCCAGCAGGGAATAGCCAACCCCGACCAGCAACCCCAGAAGGGTCACCGCAACCCCCTGCCAGCGTCCCGGCCCCCGCTCCAGCCACAGCGTCAGTACCCCCAGCAGGACCAGGGTCAGAGAGAAGGTCAGGACCAGGATGGATAAGAGTTGAATCATACCGCCTCCCGTGCCGGATACGGGCCCGCTGCGCACCCGGTGAGGATTATTATAGCCGAATCAGGGATAGAGGCAAACATGTGATGAGTCCTGCGAAGTCGTGCCTTCAGCCTCCCACTTGCCGTCGCCTTCGGCGCCGATTGAAAATCGGCCTCCCTGGGCGCCCTGGCGCCGGGCGTCAACCTCCGTTGATGCCTTTCAGGCCTTCGGCGCCGATTGAAAATCGGCCTCCCTGGGCGCCCTGGCGCCGGGCGTCAACCTCCGTTGACGCGTTCCAGAGGGCGGCGCAGGCCGCCCTGGTTGCGAACGAAGGGAGCAACCGGGCCAAAGGCCCAAAGAGGCTGACTTTTAGTCAGCGCCGATTGAAAATCGGCCTCCCTGGGCGCCCTGGCGCCGGGCGTCAACCTCCGTTGATGCGTTCCAGAGGGCGGCGCAGGCCGCCCTGGTTGCGAACGAAGGGAGCAACCGGGCCGAAGGCCCAAAGAGGCTGACTTTTAGTCAGCGCCGATTGAAAATCGGCCTCCCTGGGCGCCCCGGCGCCGGGCGTCAACCTCCGTTGATGCCTTTCGGCGATAAAGAAAAAAGCCCCCAAATGGAAGGGGGCCCGATAGCGGAGAGGGTGGGATTCGAACCCACGGAGCCTTTCGGCTCACGCGCTCTCCAGGCGCGCGCGTTAGACCAGACTACGCTACCTCTCCGCCATAGATTATACCCAATAGGGCCGATTTTGGCAAGCGGCCGGGAGCCTCAGCACTCCGAATACCCACAGGTATAGCAGCGGTTGCAGCCTTCCTCGTATACCAGCGTCGCGTGGCCGCATTCGGGACAGAGGTCGCCCAGGGGGAAGAGCGGGAGTTGGGCAATAGCGGCCTCTTTCTCTGGAGGGGTCTCCAGCCCCAGAAACTCCGCCAGCACCTGAGCGACGCCATCGGGCAGGGATTGCACCCGGTCTCGCCCGAAGCCGGTTGGGCGTCCGCCCCCGATGCCCCGCAACTGTCTCACCACCTGCTGGAGACGACGCCGGGCCGGAAGCGGGGAGGGAATCCGGAGGATCAGGGAGATCAGCCGACCGATGGCCTCCGCCACCGCCGCCGTATCCGACCCGGCCTTCCCCACGTTCAGGAAGACCTCAAACGGCTCCCCCTCTCCGTTGCAGTTGACGGTGACGTAGGCCGTCCCCAGAGGGGTGTTGATGCGATACGTCCGCCCCTCCAGGATGTGGGGGCGAGGACGGACCGGCACCGGTGCTGGAGCTGTCAGAGATACCCCCGCTGATGTCCCCGCTGGCGCCCCGGCGGCCCCCGCGCGCGCCTTCCGGACCGCCTCCGTCTCCAGAACAACTTTCTCCCGGGAACCGGTTACGTAAACCGTCAACCCCTTGCAGCCCAGTTTCCAGGCCAGCATATAGGCGCGGGCGACGTCCTCCGGAGTGGCGTCGGCGGGGAAGTTGATGGTCTTGGAGATGGCCGCGTCCACGAACACCTGCAGCGCCGCCTGCATCCGCACGTGCTCCTCAGCGGTGATGTCCCCGGCCACAACAAAGACGTGGCGGATTTCCGGCGGCACCTCGGGGACGTCCTGGCAACTTCCGGTGAAAAGGACCCGCTCCAGGATGCGCTCCCGGGTCGGTTCATCTATTCCGGCCCGCTCCAGGGCCCGCAGGAACAGCGGGCTGACATAGCGAAGTTCTATCTCCTTCCCCTCGTCGTGGACTTTGCGGGTGTAGGCCAGCGCGTAGACGGGCTCACAGCCGTATGCCTCGCAGCCCGCGACCGTGGCGATGGTGCCGGTGGGAGCAATTGTCAACTGGGCCGCGTTGCGGATGCCGTACTGCCGGATGCCCGCCAGAATCTCCCCCCAGTCCAGCGGGGGACGGCCCCACCGCTCCAGGCGAGTATACGGGACCAGCGGGACCGGCGGCGTCCAGCGCATATCCTCCGGGTCATAGACACTCCCCTTGATGGCCGGGAAGGGGCCCCGTTCCCGGGCCAGCGCGATACTGGTCCGCATCGCGTGGTAGCGGATGAATTCCATTATCTGAGAGGCCAGTTCCTGGGCCTCCTCACTCCCGTAGCGGACCCCCAGCATATACATCACGTCGCCCAGGGCCATAATGCCCAGCCCGATGCGGCGGGTGCGGTGGGCCGCCTCTTTCAGTTGGGGGATGGCGGGGACGTAGGCATTGGCATCCACCACGTCGTCCAGGAAGCGGACGGCCTGCTCCACCGTTTTCTGGAGAAGGTCCCAATCTATGCGGGCGCGGCCGTCCGATTCCACCACGTGCCGGGCCAGGTTGATGGAGCCGAGACAGCAGTTCTCGTAGGGGAGGAGGGGCTGCTCGCCGCAGTTGTGGACATAGAAGCCGTTGGCGTCAAACGCGTGGACGCCGGGGACCCGGGCATCGTACACCCGATTCCTCCCGCGCGGCTCTATGGCGACAATCTCATCCACAAACCGCTCCCGGTTCGCCCGCCGACGGTAGGCTTCCAGACTCTGACGCAGCCGGGCCGCTTTCTCTTCGTGGACGAAGCCGACCCGCCGGGCGAACCAGGTCAGATTATCCCCACTGATGACCAGTTCACACTGACCACTGATCACTCCCGTATGATGAGTCCGCCGGTTTGGGTAGACGGTGGAGACAATACCCAGCCGGTGGAGCATCCGCTGCACCGCCTCCAGAAAAGAGAGGTCAGAGTGGGCCAGACGGACAGAGAGGCCTTTCCGGTGACTTCCGATAACTCTCCCCTCCGCGTCAAAAAGACCGCAAAGGAAGCCCGCATGGAACTCGCTGCTGGTCTGCTCTATTTCCGGGGAGATGCTCTTCGCCCCCTCGGAGAGGCCGTAGGTGCGGGCCAGGTCGTAGAGGGCCCCGGAGCGGAGGCGATACTCTTCCCGCCCCGGAATGGGGGCGAAGCCCTGAAAGTCGGCCCGATGGGGAAAATGGGCAAGGATGGACTCCCCTTTCCGCCGAACCGACTCAGGGCCCGGCCCCTCTCCCCAGACGGAAAGGACAGCCCGCCCGTCGGCGAAAGTCCCGTCGCCGACCAGCAGCCCCAGCAGGTAGCCCTCCTTCCAGGTCCCCCGGCCCGCCCAGGCCGCGTCCCGGTGTTCCCCCAGGAGGACCCGGTCGCCCACTTTCAGGTCACCGGCCCGACGCCACTCCGATTCCACCGTGTAACGGGTCATCCGGGTGACGGCCCGCAGGGGGTGTTCAGGGGTGACGGTCAGACGGAAACCCCGGCGGGTCCGGATTTCCAGCGTCTCCCGCTCGCCGGTGCAGAAGAAGCCCTCCGCTGATGTAGGGTGGAAACGACCGTTGACCAGCAGGTGGACCGGCACCCCGATCAACCGCTCCACCTGTGCAGGTCCCCGGTCGGTAACCACCCAGGTGTCGCCGGTCAGGCAAGGGTTGGTCGCCTCGTACGCCCCCAGGTGGGGGCACGGGTTGGAGCGGTTCATCGTGTCCAGGAAGAGGACGCCCGGTTCGCCGTTGCGGTGGGCCTGCCGGACGATTTTGTCAAACAGTTCCCGCGCCCGCACCCGCTTGTAGACTTTGACGGGGATACCGGCCCGTTCGGCCTCCTCCAGCGTCCCGTTAAAGGTGCGGTAGTCCGGATGGAGGACGTCGGGGAAGCGCAGTTCCCACTCCTCGTCGTTCTCCACGGCCCGCATAAAGGCGTCGGTGATACCAACAGAGATGTTGAAATTATTGATGGCGCGCTCGTCGGTCTTGCAGGTGATGAACTCCTCAATGTCGGGGTGGTCCACCCGGAGGACGCCCATATTGGCGCCCCGGCGGGTGCCGCCCTGGCTGACGATCTCACAGGCCAGGTCGTAGACACGCATGAAACCGACGGGGCCGGTCGCCTTCCCGCCGCTGGAAAGGACGACGGTGTCTTTGGGACGCAGGCGGGAGAAGGAAAAGCCGGTGCCTCCACCGGTCTGGTGGATGAGGGCCATATTGCGCAGGGTCTGGAAGATACCGTCGTCGCGCCGGCCCATGTCGTCGCTAATGGGGAGTACGAAGCAGTTATGAACTACGACGCCCTCGGCCACATAGGTGTGGTCCTCCTCCACCTCGCAATTGTAAACGGTGCCGCTGAACGGCTCCCGCTCAATGCTTTTAATAGGCAGAAAAACCGTCCCATTCTCTCGTTCTGCGAGTTGCCGGAGATACCTGGGATCAGGAGCCGGCAGGGCAATCCCGAACGCCTTTTCCACCAGAATACGGGACTGGAGTGGAGGCAGTCCAATCTGTGCGGTCGGTCGGGCATTCTCCGTCACATAGCGAGTATTCACAGGACGAATGGCGGGCTCATACCCTAACCGCCAGAGCATCTGCCATATCTGGTGAATCAAATTGGGATTTGCCAGTGTGATTCGCAGGGTGCGAAAGGTTTTGGGAGAACGCCGCTCCGGCAATGTGTACTCCTGCTCGTAGAAAAGGCCGTCACCGCGCATCAACCCAACAATAAACGCTTCCTGTATCTCCTGCGGGGCAAATTGCAACCAGAGGGGGATAAACTTGCCGTAAGAATGGCTGCCAAAATTCTGGAAAAACCAGGTCGCAGCGGCCCGGCTATACAGGTCTATGTGAACCCAACTCCCGCGTCTGGATTTTGTTTGCGTTGAGTGCAAGCCGAAAATCCGCTGGCACAGATGGATGACGTCTTGTTGATATGCTTTTTCCTGGGTCCCAAAGGTGAAACGTACGTATTCTACATCAGAGCCGAGGGTTCCCTCCGAGATATAGTACCCGCACAAACGCGCCAAATCAGGGGTTGGTTCCAGGAAGCGGGCGCACCATTCCGCTTGCCTTCCGGATTTCTGATAAACAGCGGGGCGGCGAACCCGCACCTGATCACCTTGCACCTGAAGTTCCAAGTTTTCGGCGTAATTCAGTTCAGCCAGATCAAAGGTCGGGATCGGGACTTCTCCTTTGGGAAAGCCGATTGCCACGGAATCCCCTACCTGGAGCGCTCCCGCCGGAACCCAACCTCTGGGAGTGAGAACCGGATGCTCAGGGGTGACCTCCAGAGGAGTTCCTATCCGGTGCACCCGTATTCGCAGAAGTGGCCCCTCATAGTGGCGCCGTGAAAGGGAGATAACCGGTTGATACCGCCCTCTGTGGGTCAGGACGCGATCACCAACCCGCAATTCCGCAATGGGCTTAAGCCCCTGATCCGTCACAATCCGCATTGGAGCGGTCAAGCACGCTGCCAGCTGCCCCAACGGGGTTCCCGCCCCGGTGAACGTCGGGGAGTTGGGGACGAAACGGAGAGAGGTCAGCAGGTCGTAGAAGATTTCTTCGGCGGCCTGCACATCCCCGTTCCAGGCCGCCTCCACTGCGGCAACGTGATATGCTACCCGATGGAACATCCCCTCCACCGTCTCGGCGGGCTTTCCGTCGGGCCCCCGGCGCAGATACCGCCGCTTCAGCACTTCCAGCGCGTTTGGGGACAGGCGATTCATGACCGAATCCTGGGTTGTTTCCTGCGACATGGATCCGCTCCTCCGATCACCGAAGAGTACCGGTGGAAGATGACTCACTCTCCAGCAGGCGGTTGATCTCCGCGCGCACCGCTGCCAGGTCCTCCAGCCCCAGATAGACGATGGCGTAACGGATGTAGGAGACGGGGTCCAGTTCCCGTAACTCCGCGATCACCCGGTCGCCGATCATCTTGCTGGGGACTTCGGTCCGCCCGGTCTGGCGGATGTACTCCTCCACCCGGTCGGCGAGTCGCTCCAGCGCGTCGGCGGAAATGGGCCGGCGGGCGCAGGCGGTACGCAATCCTGCCAGCAGTTTTTCCCGACTGAACTCTTCCCGTCGGCCGTCCCGCTTGATCACCAGCGGCGTCGTGAGAATCGCCCGCTCCAGAGTGGTGAACCGTTGTCGGCATTGAGGGCACTCCCGGCGCCGACGAACTCCCCGGGCATCGTGGTCGGTGGCAATGACATGAGTGCGCGAAGCACCGCAATATGGACACTGCATGGGACTCCTTTCAGGGGAAAACAACTACCAGATATGGTGGTATAAGACGGCTAAAACACCATATATAGGGGGAACAGCGGCTATTATACCACACTCCGCGATAAGCGCAAGTAGCGGGTCGGGGGCGTCTTCTGGGGAAGAAAGAGAGTCTGTGGGATGGTTCATTTTCCGGACGAAATGGGTGACACTTTTGAAGGGGATTAAAAATTACATACGTCTATTTTATTGCCTGCAGGTCATTGGCCTCACCCCTCCCCCTGGTCCCCCATAAGCGTTAACTTAAGGGGCTGCGCCAGTTGGGTCGCCGCCTCGGGCGCTGACTGAAGCCAGCCTCTTTGGGCCTTCGGCCGAGTCCCTTCACTTCGTTCGCAACAAGGTCGGCCTTCGCCGACCTCCTGAGAAGGGCGTCAACGCAGGTTGAC
>CALDFY010000345.1 GCA_937942115.1 uncultured Anaerolineae bacterium
GAGGGGGAAGATGTAGGTCCCTTCGGCCTCCCAGTCGTGCTCGTTGACGAAGACCTGGTCCACGCGGGTGGTGGCGATCTGGTTCTCTATGGTGACGGCGACCCGGTGGTAGCGGATGGTGAGCCAGACCGGCTCCGGGGCCGGGCCGGGGGGCCAGGGCGGCTCGGGGATGATGATGCCGTCGGCCCGGGCGGGGGCGGCGGCCGCCAGCAGGAGTCCGATTCCCAGCAGGGTGAACAGCCAGCGGTATCCCTTCATGGCGCCTCCTCAAATACTGCGAGGGTAGCAAAAATGTTCGTAGTCAGCCACGAAGCGAAGCGGAGTGGCGTTCAGCGGGCCTAAACGGCACTCCACTTCGTTCCGTGCCAGAGATGTTCGTAGTCAGCCACGAAGCGAAGCGGAGTGGCGTTCAGCGGGCCCAAACGGCACTCCACTTCGTTCCGTGCCTCACTACGAACGACTTTTCAGACAAGGTCTTTGTGTGAGATCCCATACTCTCTGAAGCCAAGACGCTGGAAGAGGTGGGAGAGTTCCGGTTGACGTCCCGGCGCGAACGGGTAGAATATTCCCGATGCCCATTCTCACCCTGCTGACCGACTTCGGCACCGAGGACGAATACGTCGGCGTGATGAAGGGGGTCATCCTCTCCATCGCGCCGGACGTCCGGCTGGTGGACATCACCCACCAGATACCACCTCAGGACGTCCGCCGGGCCGCGTTGCTCCTGAGCAACGCCGTCCCCTACTTCCCGCCGGATACCGTCCACCTGGCCGTGGTGGACCCGGGGGTGGGGACGGAGCGGCGGGCCCTGGCGGTCCGCACCCCGGCGGGGACCTTCGTCGGACCGGATAACGGCCTCTTCTCCTGGGTGCTGGCGGAGGTCCCGGAGTGGAGGGCGGTGGAGATTCGGGAGCCGGCCTACCGGTTGCCGCGCGTCAGTTTCACCTTCCACGGGCGGGACATCTTCGCGCCGGCGGCGGCCCACCTGGCGGCAGGGGTCCCTCTGGAGAGACTGGGGCCCTGGGTAGCGGACCCGGTCTGGCTCCCCCTGCCCCGCCTGGAAATCGGCGCGGGGGTTCTGGAGGGGGAAGTTCTCTCCGCCGACCGCTTTGGCAATCTGACCACCAGCATCGGGCGGTTTCGGTGGGACGGGGACCGCCTGCTCCTGGCGCCGGCCTTCCGCCCGGCATCCGGCGAAATGGGCCTCAACCCGGCGGACGCGCGGGTCGTGCTGGCGGGCGTGGAACTTCGGGGCATCCGGCGGACCTACGGCGAGGTCGCGGTGGGAGAACCGGTGGCGCTGGTCGGGAGCAGCGGGTTTCTGGAGATCGCGGTCCGTCAGGGGAGCGCAGCGGCGGCCACCGGCGCCGCCCCCGGTGCTCCGGTGACGGTTTTCTTGTAGGACGGGCTCTCAGCCCGTCCGAACGGCCTGGAAAGGCCGTCCCACGTAGAAAAAGATGTTCGTAGTCAGCCACAAAGCGAAGCGGAGTGGCGTTCTGAGCCCAAAAATGGCACTCCACTTCGTTCCGTGTCTCACTACGAACGACTTTTCAAACAAGTCCAAATCGTGATTGTAACGCAACCTCTGCGGAGTTGCATCACGGGAGGTGGATGGTGGATGAACTGGTGATTGAAGGCGGTGTCCCCCTGCGGGGAACGCTGACGCCCAGCGGCAACAAGAACGCCGCGCTGCCCGCGCTGGCAGCCTGCCTGCTGACCGACGAACCGGTCACCCTGCACAATCTGCCCGATATTCAGGATGTCCACACGATGCTGGAACTGCTGGCCGACATTGGTGTGCAGGTGGAGCGGCTGGACACCCATTCGTGGCGGCTGCACGCGCGGGAGATTCGTCTCCCCCCGCTGGCACGGGATAAGTTCCGCCGCATTCGGGGCTCCATCCTGCTGGCGGGGCCGCTGCTGGCCCGCCTGGGCTGGGTGGAGATTCCGCCCCCAGGCGGCGATGTCATCGGCCGGCGACGGGTGGATACCCACTTCCTGGCCTTCCAGGAACTGGGCGCTGAGGTGGACGTGAACGACCTCTTCCGGCTCAACAGCCGGGGGCTGCGGGGGGCCGACATCCTGCTGGACGAAGCGTCCGTCACCGGAACGGAGAACGCGATCATGGCGGCGGTGCTGGCGAAGGGGACGACCGTCCTGCGCAACGCCGCCTCAGAGCCCCATGTGCAGGACCTCTGCCACATGCTCAACCGGCTGGGCGCCCGGATTGAGGGCATCGGCTCCAACGTTCTGACCATCCACGGCGTGGACCGGCTGGGGGGTGGGGAGTTCACCATCGGCCCCGACCACATAGAGGTGGGGAGTTACATCGCGCTGGCGGCAATGACGCGCGGGGAATTGCGCATCCGGAACGCCGCTCCCCACCACCTGCGGATGATCCGCCACGTCTTCTCCCGGTTGGGGGTGGAGGTTCAGGTGGACGGGGAGGATGTGGTGGTGCCGGAGGAGCAACCCCTGGAGGTGGTGCCGGACATCGGCGGGGCCATCCCATCCATCGCCGATGCCCCATGGCCGGCTTTCCCCGCTGACCTGATGAGCATCGCCATCGTCCTGGCGACGCAGGTGAAGGGGACCGTCCTCTTCCACGAAAAGATGTTTGAGAGCCGGCTCTATTTTGTGGACAAGTTGATTTTCATGGGCGCGCGCATCGTCCTCTGCGACCCCCATCGGTGCGTCGTGCAGGGGCCCTCTCGCCTTCAGGGGGACATTCTGGTGAGTCCCGACATCCGGGCCGGCATGGCGCTGGTCGGGGCGGCCCTCTGCGCGCAGGGGCAGAGCATCATCCGCAACGTGGAGCAGATTGACCGGGGGTACGAGCGGGTGGAGGAGAAACTGCGTTCGCTGGGGGCGCGGATAGAGCGAATGAAAAAGTAGCGCAAGATTTCATCTTGCGCTACAAGTGGGCCCGGCAGGATTCGAACCTGCAACCGACCGGTTATGAGCCGGTTGCTCTGCCGTTGAGCTACGGGCCCGGGGTAGCGCAGGTTGCCCGGCTTGCAGATGCAAGCGAACAGCCTGCCGCTGATCACGCCACTCCGCTGCGCTACGTGGCTGACTACAAACGGACACCCCTCCGCCGCGCAGCCTACGCCGTATCTCTACAAGAAGAACCTCTCGTACTCATCGTGACTGCCGATCCAAAACCAGGTCACCACATCACCTTCAAGTACACCCAAAGCACGATACCCGCGTGTGATTCTCACAGAACAGACATTCTCTTCACGATTGATGCACTTGAAACGCGGCGACGGATGAGGGGGGGTCTGTGCCCCCAGGCGATAGGCTTTCCTGGCGCTGCGCTTGACATCTTTGCCCGAGAGATTTGTATGCCGCCCAGAAAGACGGCAGGGTGGCCGACTTCATAGGCGCTCGTAGTCCATCGGTTGCGCAAGCCCCTGGGCAATCTCCTGCTTCGCGCGACGCGCCGCTGCCACCAATTGGGGTTGTGTTCGCTCAAACAGATTATCCCATTTCAGTTCATCCTGCAGGTCGGCAAGATACTCGCGCAGATGCTCCACCACCTGCTCTTGTACCGATTCGGGCAGGGATTCCAGCATTTTTGTCACCGTCATAATGGCTGCCGTGGATGTCATCGCTACACCTCTCTAAACACCGGCAGCGTTTTACCCATCGTTGATCCCAGTATGGACTTCTGGGTTGGTGCCGGCGTTCCTTTACCCCGGCTACGAGTAGAGCGGGCGGCGGGAATCGAACCCGCAACAGCAGCTTGGAAGGCTGCGGCAATACCATTTTGCAACGCCCGCCGGATGATGCTCCATCACCTCAAGTATATTCACAGCGATCCCGGTTAGCCCAAACATGAAACCGGAGGCCCCGCTACTTCGGATACGACATCCGCCTCTATTTCCTCATCCGTGCTTCCAACTTCAACGCCGTTGTTCCATAACTCATACTCACTCAAATCCATTTCATCGCTCCAGGATATGCCATATCCACCAGGATCAACCCGAACTGCCTTAAAGAAGGCATCTTGTTTCAACAACTGAAAACGGTCCAGGTTCAGAAGCCATCGGCAATCATAAACCCTCTGGACTCCGTTGACAAACGTTACCAGCAGTCGCCTTTCCTCAAGAGGGACTACCGATTTGATTCTTGGAGCATTCATATTATTCTAATCCAGGCAGTTGCTTGAATTCATTGGTATACCACATCTGTAATAACTCTTGCTGATACTGGGCGCCCCACTCCTTAACCATTCTTTGGGCTCGGACAGGCAGGTCACCCTCTATCATTTCAAGCGTCTGAATATCAAAGACGGCGTTGTAATCGCCATAGATAGCATGGAAGTGCGGGATACCATGCTCGCTCTGGCTAAAGTACATCTTTATGATAATTCCATAGAACCGTGCTATAACCGGCATAAGTTGTCGGCCAGTCGGGGCGGCCGGACTTGAACCGGCGACCCCTGCGTCCCAAACGCAGTGCGCTTCCGTCTGCGCCACGCCCCGGACCCCGCTATAAGTATACCGCTTTTCCCCTTTTCCGTCAAGGTGACCTCCGCCGAACGACTGCAACCCGTATGAGTCCCGATGGCCTCCCTCCTGGCCCAACACGGCCTGACGAGATGAGGTTCGGGCATAAGTGGGATAGGGGGTGCCTCACTCCTCCCCCGACCCCCCATAGGCGTTAACTTAAGGCTGGCTTCGGCTCTCCGCTTCCCGCCGCCTCGGGCGCCGATGGGAAATTGGCCTCCCCCGGGGGCAACCGCAAGGGTTGCCCCTACGCTTCGCGCCGGGCGTCAACCTGCGTTGACGCCCTTCTCGGGAGGTCGGCGAAGGCCGACCTTGTTGCGAACGAAGTGAAGGGACCCGGCCGAAGGCCCAAAGAGGCTGGCTTCAGTCAGCGCCCGAGGCGGCGACCCA
>CALDFY010000346.1 GCA_937942115.1 uncultured Anaerolineae bacterium
GCGGCCTTCGGCCGCCGCAAAACCCCGCCCTCACCCCCGGCTCCTCTCCCAAACGAAGTTTGGGAGAGGGGAGGGGCCGGGGGAGGGGTGAGGCCTCTGCCGCCGAAGGCAAGCGGGAGAGGGGAAGGGGCAGGGGGTGGGGTGAGGGCAGAACATCCGCCAGCAAAAGTTTCACCAATTATGAACCATCCCCAGGAAGGAGAGTGGAAATCCGGTAGCAACCTACGAGCAAAATGGCGACAACGCCTCCAGAAAAGAACACGAGTGTTTTAAGGATTCTCTAACCCAGATTATACCAACCCCAAAATGGGGAGTCAATAGTAAAAATGTCACAATCATGCTTCCGTAACTGACCTGTAACACACTTGTGGTCTGGAGGGTGAAAACAGGGAAAGCGGTTCAAACCATCCCAACGCACAGGTGCATCCTTTTGCAAATTGCGTCTTTCCGGCTAAAATCTTATCCGAAGCGACCCGCGTTCACAACGGCCCATCGTATCTCCCCTGAAGTTGGGCTTTTTCAGGGTGGGCAGTTAGAAAATCGCCGAAAATCCCCTTCTGCCCGGCCAAAAGAATAACGTAAGGAGGTCCGATGCTCTATCCCCAACCAAACCCATCCCGTAACCTGCTGGACCTTTCCGGGTTCTGGGACTTCCAGCCCGACCCGGAGGAAGTGGGCGAGGCCCAGGGCTTTATGAGCGCTCTCCCCAACCCGCGCCCGGTGGCCGTGCCCGGCTCCTGGAACGAGCAGTACGCCGACCTCTTCAACTATTTCGGCGCAGGCTGGTACCTGCGCCGGTTTACGGTCCCGGCGGCCTGGAAGGGTGAGCGGGTCTTTCTCCGCTTCGGCTCCGTCAACTACCGCGCCGTCGTCTGGGTCAACGGCCGGCGGGTGGGCGAGCACGAGGGCGGTCATCTCCCCTTCGCCTTTGAGATCACCGACCGGGTCCGTTTCGGCGCCGAGAACGTCATCGCTGTGATGGTGGAAAACCATCTCCGCCCGGACCGGGTCCCCTCCGGCGGGATGGGCGGGGCCGGCGCCTTCTCCGGTTACCCCGATACCGCCTTTGATTTCTTCCCCTACACCGGAATCCACCGCCCGGTCCTCCTCTACACCGTCCCCCGGGATTTCATCCGGGACATCACCGTGATCGCGCGGCGAGAGGCGCGGGACGTCCAGGTGGAGGTCCGGGTTGAGGTGGACGGAGAACCGGCGAAAGGCCGGGCCGTCCTGACCGGCAACGGGCAGAGGTCGGAGGCGGAGGTGCGGTTTCGGGACGGCGTCGGAACGGTGGTGTTGCACGTCCCCTCTGCCCGGCTGTGGTCTCCTGCCGACCCCTTTCTCTACGACCTGACCATCTCGGCGGGCAAGGACGTCTATACCCTGCCGGTCGGCCTGCGGACGGTGGAGGTGCGCGGGAAGGAGTTTCTGCTCAACGGCGAGCCGGTCTACTTCCGGGGCTTCGGGCGTCATGAGGACTTCTGCGCCAGCGGGCGCGGCCTGAACCTCCCCCTGCTGGTCAAGGACTACGACCGGATGCGCTGGGTAGGGGCTAACTCCTTCCGCACGTCCCACTACCCGTATTCCGAAGAGGACATGATGCTGGCCGACCGGCTGGGCTTCCTGGTCATTGACGAGATTCCAGCGGCCAACCTGGTCCTGGAAGACGATGCCACCCTCGCCCGGCTCCAGGCGGTCTGCCTGCAGATGATTGAGGAACTGATCGCGCGGGACAAAAACCGGGCCGCTGTAGTGATGTGGTCTGTCGCCAACGAGCCAACGCTACCCAACCTGATTGACCGGTTAACCGGCAAGGATACAAGCCCCGTGCCGGAATCCGCCACTGCGTTTCTCCGCGACCTGGTCCGTCACGTCCGCGCGCTGGACCCGACCCGCCCGGTCACGCTGACGGGGATGATGGGGGCGCCCCTGGAGTGGCAGGAGTTCACCGACGTCATCTGCGTCAACCGCTACTGGGGCTGGTATGAGCAGGGGGGCCGCCTGGAGGAAGCCTTTGCCACCCTGGAGCAGGAACTGGACCTGCTCTACGAGCGGTTCGGGAAGCCGATTCTGCTCACTGAGTTCGGGGCGGATGCCGTCGCCGGATTGCATGGGGGCGTGATGTGGTCGGAGGACTATCAGGCCGAATTGATTCGGGGATACCTGGAGGTTGCCCGCCGCAAGGACTTTGTCATCGGCACCCACGTCTGGTGCTTCGCCGATTTCCAGACCACCCAGTCGGTGCGGCGGGTCGGGGGGATGAACCTGAAGGGGATCTTCACGCGCGACCGTCAGCCGAAGCGGGCCGCGTACGTCCTGCGGGATGAATGGACCGGGCCGGCGGCGCCGGCGGAGACCACCCCCCGAGCCGTCCGGGCGCCCGAAGCGGCCGTGTGCGTGTTCCCACCCCCTGCGCCGACCCCCGCGCCGGAGGACGACCTGCGCGCGCTGCTGGCGGACGTCGCCCGCCGCCTGGACGGCACCCGGCCCGGCCTGACGACGACCCTCCGGTTTGACTTCGGCCCTGACGGTGGTGTCTACCGTTTCGTCATCGTGGACGGCCGGGTGACACTGGAGGAGGGGGAGGGGGAAGCCGTGGCGTGGGTGAAAATGAAGGCGGCGACGGCCCTGAAAATCTTTTGCGGGAAACTGAACCCGATGGCTGCCGTCGTGACCGGCCAGATTCGGGTCGGCGGCGACCTGAAGGCCCTTTCGGTGCTGCGGGATATGGCGTGAGGGCGGGTCGGAAACGTCGCTACCCAGAAACTTGTGGCGGCAATGGGCCGCCAGCCCGCTTCGCCCGATGCGAAAGCGTCGGGCTCATTCTGCGAAGCCCCTTCGGAGCGAACGATAGCCTGTGGGGCTTTGCATTCTGAGCCCGACCGTAAACGGTCGGGCGGAGATGGCTTCGGGCGCTGCGCGCCCTCGCAACGACGCGGCCGCTGTTTCTGACTCGCCAGAATGCGCCCTCGCGTATGGAGTACTCGCAGGGAGGCGCGGAACGAAAGGGAGCGCCGTTTTGACCCCCCGGAACACCACTCCGCCTTGCTGCGGGGCTGACTACGAATTTCCTCCCGGCCGGGGAGGAGGACGGATCAGCAGATGGGTGACGGGCCTGTCTCCCCAGGGAGGACAAATCCCGCTACACCCCGGCATAGGCGTTGAAACCGCCGTCCACCGGAATCACTGCGCCGGTGACGAAGCGGCTGGCCGGTGAGGCGAGCCAGACCACTGTACCGATGAGGTCCTCCGGCGCTCCGAAGCGGCCCATCGGCGTATGGGCCAGAATTGCCTGCCCGCGCGGCGTGAGGTTGCCCTCCTCGTCCAGCAGGAGATAGCGGTTCTGCCGGGTCAGGAAAAATCCGGGAGCGATTGCGTTGACCCGGATGTGGGGCGAATACTCCTGGGCCAGGTGGACGGCCAGCCACTGGGTGAAGTTGACCACCGCCGCTTTGGCCGCTGCGTAGCCGACCACCCGGGTCAGGGGACGGAAGGCGGCCATAGAGGCGATGTTGATGATGACCCCCTCTCCTCTTTCCGCCATTTGTCGGGCGAAGACCTGGCAAGGGAGGATGGCCCCGCCGAGGAGGTTGAGGGCCACGACCTTCTCCAGCGCCTCCGGCGGGAGGTCAAAAAACGGCCGGTCCGGCCCCGCCGTCGCTTCCGGGACGTTGCCCCCGGCCAGATTGATCAGGATGTCCACCGGTCCTATCTCTCGCCGGACTCCTTCGGCTACGGTCTCTATCTCGGCCCGGTTCAGGACGTCCATCCGGTAGCCCTGGGCCTCCAGTCCCTCGGCGCGGAGCATATCCACCCGCTCCTGAGGGGAACGGTGGTCGGTGATGACCAGGCGGGCGCCGGCCCATCCCAGCCCCCGCGCGACCGCTTCGGCCAGGACTCCTGCCCCGCCGGTCAGCAGGGCGATTTTCCCCCGCAGGGAGAAAAGGTCTTGCAGTGGATCCATAGGGCCCTCTCGGTAGAGTAACTGTGAGATTTCCATCAACGGCACATCCGAGGTTGCTTCGCTCCGCGCGAGTATGCCATCGCGCGGGGCGCATTCCGGCGGGTCCGAAACGGTAACGGCTTGCGCAGCGCAAGGCCGCCAGGCCTGCCAGTGCAGGCTAACCGGCAGTTACACCCCCAAATGTCAACCCCCCTGGGCTGACCACTCGGTGTGGAAGACCCCCGGGCGGTCTATCCGCCGGTAGGTATGGGCACCGAAGGCATCCCGTTGGGCCTGGATGAGGTTGGCCGGGAGCCGGGCCCGCCGCATCCCCTGCAGGTAGTCCAGGGCAGTGCTCAGCGCGGGCATCGGGACTCCCGCCTCCAGCGCCCATTGGAGGGCCCGCACCGCTCCGGGCAGTCGCTCCCGGACCTGGGCCAGAAACCGGGGGTGAAAGAGCAGGTGGGGGTCCTCCGGGTCCTCCCGAAGGATCTCCTCCAGAAAGGGGATCCAGCGGGCCCGAATGATGCACCCCGCCCGCCAGACCCGCAGGACCTCCGCCCGGTCGGTTCCGTACCCGTACTGGCGCGAGGCCTCGGAGAGCAGCCAGAGCGCCTGGGAGAAGGCGGCCAGGACGACCAGGTTCAGCCCGTCCTCCAGGTCGGCCAGGAATTCCTCCGGCGGCGCGGCCGGAGCCCGTTCCGGCCAGGGGAGAAGGGCGGCAATCCGCTCCCGGTCGGCCTTGTAGAAGGAGAGGGTTCGGGCAATGACCGCCGCCGTCAACGTCGGCGCGGGAATCCCCAGTTCCAGCGCGCTCTGGGCCGCCCAGCGCCCCGTCCCTTTCTGCTCCGCCGCGTCCAGAATCCGCTCCACCAGCGGCTCCCCCGTCTCCCGGTCCCGGTGCCGGAGCACCCGGGCGGTCAATTCGGTCAGGTACGCCTGGAGGCTTCCCTGGTTCCAACGCTCAAAGACCTCCGCCGCTGCGTCCGGAGGGATGCCCAGTCCGGCCCGCATCCCGTCGTACGCTTCGGCGATGCCCTGCATGATGGCGTATTCTATCCCGTTGTGGGTCATTTTGACAAAGTGGCCGGCGCCGCCCCGGCCCATGTAGGCGCAGCAGGGGCCGGCATCGCCGATGGCCGCGATGCGCAAAAGCATATCCTCCACGGCGGCGTAGGCCTCCAGAGGCCCTCCCGGCATCAGGGACGGGCCCCACCGCGCCCCCGCCGTCCCCCCGCTGATGCCGACACCGAGGAAGAAGAGACCGTGGGCCGCCAGCGCCTGTATGCGGCGTTCGGTCTCGGCGTAGTGGGAGTTCCCGCCGTCCATCACGACGTCTCCAGGCGCCAGGAGGGGGACCATCTGCTCCAGGACCTCATCCACGGCCGCCCCGGCCCGGACCATCAGCAGGAGGCGGCGGGGTGGGTGCAGGCAGCGCACCAGGTCCTCCGGCGTGTAGGCGGCGCAGAGGGGTTCGCCCCCGGCCTGCTCCAGAAAGGCCCGGGTCTGCTCCGGGGTCCGGTTGTAGACACACACCCGGAAGCCCTTTTGCGCGAAGTTCAACGCCAGGTTCTGGCCCATTGCGGCCAGGCCGATCAGACCGAGGTCAGCGTTCATTTCACCACCGTTTAATATGACGGCAAGCAGTTACCATCCCTCGCTTTCCGGAGTGCGCAGAAAGGCCGTCCCCAGATCGGCCATGAGCGCCCGGAAGGCGGAGAACTGCTCCCGGTAACGGGAAGCCCAGCCCGCCACAGGCTCGTAGATGCGGACCGGCCCCTCCATCCGGGCCGACGGGAGGTCGGGGGCGACCCCAATGGCGGTCCGGGCCAGGATACCGCTCCCCATCAGCGCGGGTTCAGGAACGTCCGGGACTTCCAGCGGCACCCCGAAGACGGAGGCCAGGATGCGCATCCAGAGGTCGGAGCGGGTGCCGCCGCCCCCGGCCCGCAGGCGCGGCGGCATCAGGCCGTTCTCGGCCAGCGCCTCCAGGACCAGCCGGAGGGTGAAGGCCACCCCTTCCATCACTGCCCGCGTCAGATGTCCCGGGCCGTGATGGGCCCGCAGGCCGAAAAAGACACCACAGGCCCGGGGGGCGACTTCCGGAAACCGCTCACCGGTCAGGAACGGCAGAAACAGCAGGTCGGTCGGCCCCTTCACCGCGCCGGCCCGCGTCTCCTGCTGCGCCGTGTCCAGACCGAGCACCTCCCGCAGCCACTGAAGGGCGCTTCCGGCGTTGTTGATCGCACCGCCGGGAAACCACCGTCCTCCGGCCAGATAGTACGTCTGCAGGCGCATGCGGGGGGAGGCGTCCAGGGATGGGCTGTCGGCGACCACGCGGATCATCGCTGTCGTTCCCAGATTCATCGCTCCGATTCCCGGCGTCACGGCCCCCAGCCCCAGACCGACCGCGCCGCCGTCATAGACCCCGGCCAGCGTCTGCACACCCGGGGGAAGGCCGAGGGCGGCTGCCGCTTCGGGCCGGAGCGGGCCCAGAAGGGACTCCGGGGGGACGGCTTCCGGTAGCCGGTCCTCCGAAATCCCCACCCGTTGAAGGAGGTCCGGGTCCCAGCGAAGGGCGCGGACGTCCATCAACTGGGTGGCCGTCGCCGTGGAGAAATCCGTCACCGGCCTCCCCACGAGCCGCAGGAAGAGGTAGGACTTGACGTCCAGGAAGCGGTGCGCCCGGCGGAAGAGTTCGGGCCGGGAGAGGCGCAACCATTCTATCTTCGCCAGCGGGTATTGAAAAAGCGGCGGGCATCCGGTACGCTCGTAAATTTTCCGGACGTCCATTCGCTCCTGTAACCCTGGAAACGTCTCCCGGGGCCGGGTGTCCTGGAGGGTGAGGATGCCTGTCAGGGGGCGACCCGAGGCGTCCACCGGCAGGAGGCTCAACTGGTAGGCGGAGAGGACCATCCAGCGGACGGCTGCCGGGTCCGCCGCTGTCACCTGCCGGACGGCGTCCACCAGCCGGGACCAGAGGGTCTCCGGGTCGTGTTCCGCCCGGCCGGTCTCGTCCCGCTCCATCGGCAGTTCCCGGACGGCCAGCCGCCGGAGGCGACCGTCCCCGCCCACCACTCCGGCCTTCAGGTGGGTGGTGCCGACGTCAACGGCCAGAATGTCCCCGTTCATCGCTTTCTCCGGAACGCCCGGGCGTGAGGGATGACCTCCGGGTTCACGACTTCGTCCGGCACCTCTCCCCGCAGCACCCGCTCCACGTCTGCGACCATCTTCTCCCCCATCCGGCGCAGCGTCTCCTGGGTGTAGGCGGCGATGTGGGGGACGACCAGGACGTTAGGGAAGCGGAGAAGGGGATGGTCGGCCCCGATAGGCTCTCCCTCCACCACGTCCAGCGCGGCCCCGGCTACCCGGCCCGATTCCAGTGCGGCGACCAGTGCGGCCTCGTCTATCAGTTCCCCCCGCGCGGTGTTGACCAGAAACACGCCGGGCTTCATCCGGGCGAACGCATCGGGGGAAAGCAGGTGGTAGTTTTCCTCCGTGAGCGCGGCGTGGAGGGAGATGACGTCGGACTCCCGCAGGAGGGTATCCAGGTCAACCGGTTCCGCTCCGGCGGCCCGGACGGTTTCCGGGAGGACGGACGGGTCGCAGGCCAGCACCCGAACGCCGAAGCCCCGGGCGAGGATTTCCCCCACCCGGCTTCCGATGTTGCCGAATCCGACCAGCCCCACCGTCTTGCCGCGCAATTCCCGTCCGACGAAGGCGGCGCGGTCGGGCCAGCGCCCCTCCCGGACCGCCGCTCCGGCCTGCGGGATGTGCCGCATCAGGGCCAGCATCAGCGCAACGGTCGCCTCCGCCACCGCATCCCGCTCCATCTGGGGGGTGACCCGGGTGACGAGGACGCCGTGGGCCGTCGCCGAGGGGAGATGGACGTTATCCACGCCGATGCCGTGACGGGCGACCAGCCAGGTCTCGTCTTTCGTAGCGAAGAACTCGGGGCCCAGCCGGGGGGTAACGCTGACGATGAGGATGGGGAATCCCTCCAGGGCGCGGGCCAGGTCCGGCCCCCCGATGGAAGCGGGAAACTCAACGCGCCGCACCTCTCCCAGGCGGGCCAGCCGGTCTACGTGTTCGGGAAAGAGCCGTCCGAAACTGCTGGAGTTGACGATGGCGATACGCATAGTCGGATGCACCATTCATAAAGGGTACGAGAGGAACTCCAGATGCCTGCGGAAGTGGCTCCGCAGGTTGGCCCAATACGCCCCGGCATTCCGGGCCAGTTCGGCCTGAATTTCCGGACCGAAGACGGCCAGCACAGAGCCGAACGTCACATGCAGAATCTGGCGGGCATGGAAGTGGTCCAGCAGAGCGGTCAGGGGCAGGTCGGCCGGCACCTGCGCCGGGTCCGCCGAGACATGGTAGGTGGCGCGGTCGGCCTCATACCGTTCCAGCGCCAGGATCCAGATGCGCTCCATCAGCGCAGGCGAGGTCGCGGCCAGGGTGCGCAGTGCCTCCAGGTAGGACGTTCCGGCGGTCTTGACGTGAATCCGTCCCCCGAAGTGCTTGACCAGCAGAGGATAGACGCTGAATTTGTCGGAGCCGGAGTGGAGGCTGATTTTGTAGGTGCCGAAGTGAGCGGCGACGGCCGCATGCTTCGCCAGTTCGGCATCCAGCGCGGTCAGGTCGCCGATATAATCCACCCCTTTCTCCCAGCGTCCGAGCAGGCGCGGGGCCAGGCTGGTGAACCTCACCCCGGCGCGGGTCAATTCACCGGCGATGAAGAAGTGCTCCAGCGGCGTCGTCGGCGCGTCCGTCTCATCCACGGAGACCTCAAAATCAAAGTCTCCGCAGACCAGGTCGCAGAGGCGGCGATACATCTCCACCGCGTGCCGGACCGCTCGCGCGTACTTGACCAGCGCCCGCAGCAAAGTCTCTTCGTCAAACATCCCGAAGTCCGTCTCCAGATTGAGGTACAGGGCCGCTATCTCGTCCCCGTTGAGACTTCGGGCCTTCTCCCGCAGGACCGGGAGCGGGTCGGCGTCGGCGTCGTTATCTACATGCGCGCCGGGGTCTACGGTGTAGAAGGTGTAGCCGGCCCGAACGAAGGGCGGGAGATCATCGGGGGTTTTCAGGTGGTCGGCATCCGCGCCCCAGGGGCCCTCCCACCCGACCGCCTCTACCGCGCGCCGGGCATCGTCCAGGACCTGCTGGGGGGTCCGCCCGGTGCGAGCGTTCTCGCGGACGGATTGCTGGGCGAAGACGGGGAGAATCGCGCACCCCATCGCTTGCTGAACGTCGCGCAGGGCCTGGATGTGACCGGGCGTTGCCAGGCCCAGCCGGTCTCCGAAACCGAAGGAGGGGGAAAGACCCAGTGGGGTTAACATCGTACGCCTCCGCTGGACGACGGAATGTACCGTCCGTTACAGCCGATATGCCCGTCGGGCCAGGCCGACGGCCAGTTCCTGCATCATCTCCAGCGCCTCGTCCATCTCTACGATGTGCCGGGCCACCAATCCGGCCACCCAGTTGGCACAGGCCCGGCGCCAGAGGTCGTGCCGGGCCGGGATGGAGCAGAAGGCACGGGTATCGTCGTTGAAGCCAGCGGTGTTGTAGAGGCCCGCCGTCTCTATCACCCGCTCAAAATACCGCATAATGCCGTTGAAACTATCCAGAAACCACCAGGGAGGGCCCAATTTCAGTGCCGGGTAGTGACCGGCCAGCGGAGCCAATTCGCGGGAGTAGGTGGACTCGTCCAGCGTAAAGACGATCAGCGTCAGGCGGGAGTCGTTCCCGTATTTGTTCAGGAGCGGGAGCAGGTTGCGGGTGTATTCGGTCTGGATGGGAATGTCGGCGCCCTTATCCGGGCCAAACCGCTCGTAGATGGAGCGGTTGTGGTTGCGCAGCGAACCGGGGTGCAGTTGCATCACCAGGCCGTCCTCTATGCTCATCCGGGCCATCTCCATCAGCATGTGGGCGGAGAAGCGGAGAGCGTCGTCGGCGTCGGCCTGGCCCTTGAGTGCCCGCTGAAAGATGGCATCGGCCTCGCGCGGGGAGAGTTGGGCCGTGGCGGGAATCAGGACGGCATGGTCGGTAGCGGTGGCGCCCATAGAACGGAAAAACGCCCGGCGTTCCTCCAGGGCACGGATGAAGGAGGAGTAATCCACCACGTCTATCCCGCTGACGGCGCCGAGTCGCTCAATGTTCCCCTTCCAGCCAGGGGTGTCCAGGTTGACGACGCCGTCGGGCCGGAAGGTAGGGATAATGCGGCCGTCCCAGCCGGAGGCGCGGATGGCCCGGTGGGATTCCAGCGTGTCGGTTGCCGCGTCGGTGGTGGCGAGGACCTCTATGTGAAAGCGCCGGAAGAGCGCCCGGGGGGAGAACTCGGGCGAGGCCAGTTTTTCGGAAATCCGGTCGTAGAGGCGGTCGGCGTTGGCAGCGGAGGGAGTTTCGTCTACGCCGAAGACCTCGCTCAGTTCGTGGCGCAGCCAGAAGCCGGAGGGGGTAGCGCGGAAGAGGTGGAAATGGGCGCAGAAGGTCCGCCAGATTTGGCGATGGTCGGTCTCCACGGGGCCGCCATCGGCCCTCGGCACGCCCAATTTCTCCAGCGGGATGCCCTGGGAGTAGAGCATACGGGTCACGTAGTGGTCGGGGATGATGAAAAGGTCGGCAGGGGAGCCGAAGGCGGCGTTCGGGTCGGCGAAGAGGCGCGGGTCCACGTGCCCGTGGGGGGAGACGATGGGGAGTCCGGCGACGGACCCGTAGAGTTCCCGCGCGAGGTTTCGGAGATGGGGTTCGGGAGAAAAGAGGCGATCGGGATGGAGCATGGTCGTCTCCTTGATTCAGGATTCAGGGCGTTCTCTTCTTCCCACCGCGCCGACGGCCACCGCCCCGAACAGGATCAGCCCCAGGCCGAGGCCGGTCAGACGGGTGGGCTGATAGGCGGGCAGGAGGAGGGTCTGCCAGAGCACGGGGAGGCCGATGTAGGTGACATTGTAGACCGGGACCAGCAGGCTGGCGCGCGCCTTCTTGGCGAAACCGATCTGGGTCACCAGGAAGGCCAGAAAGCCGATGACGAAGGAAGAAGCGAAGATGGCCCCTCCGAGGACGTTAGAGGGCAGGATGCCGGACGGGCCCCCATAGTTCTGTCCGACGCCCTTCAGGAAGGGCTCCAGGCTGCCCAGCCCTCCGGCCAATTGGCCGAAGGCGACCGCGATCAGGCGCAGGTTCCGGGAGCGGCTGGCATAGATAATAAAAGCCAGACCGATCACGACCCAGAGGAGGACGGCCAGGAAGAAGGGGAGGAGGTTCATCGTGAAGCGGTCCAGGGTGGCGCCCCGGGCAATGTTCTCATAGCCGATGATCAGTGTTCCGGGGACGATGGCCATCGCCCCGAGGATTTCCCGGGGGAGAATCCGCTCCTTCATCACGGTGGCGGCGTAGACCATCAGAAAGACGAGCCCCACCCCGAACACGCTGCTGAACAGGGCCGGAGGGCCATAGGGTTGGGCCAGAATTGACCAGATGAAGAGTGTGTTGTTGAGAACGACACCGACCGTATAAATGACCGGTTTCTTCAATCCGCCATCCACCGGCTGGTCGCTCTTCTGTATCCTGGCCCGGAGCTGTTCAAAGACCTCAATTCCCTGGCGCTCTAAGGCTTTGGCCAGGTGGGTCTGGATGGTGGAAATGGTGCCGAGCAGGAGGACGAGAGGAATATTGGTGGTCATGGCGTTCTCCGCAAGGCCATATCGTCCAGGATGACCCGGCGCGCAGCCGGGTTTGCACGGTGTAGAAACTCACCCTCTGCCCAGTAAACGGCAAAATGGCCGCCCAGCCGTTCGGCGACCGTCCGGATGGCCGGGGCAAAATGGAGATAACGCGCATCGTTGTAGCAGCATATATCATACTCGTTCAGCACCTGAATCTGCGACCGTCCCGCCGCGCCCAGGATGGACAAATCCTCAAAACTGGCGATGCGGAACAGTTCGGGCAGGTTCTCCTCCCAGTCGCCCCAGTTTCGCCGGGGGTGGTCAAAGCGCAGGCTGAGGGGCAATCCTCCGGCAACCGGGTAACTGGCATGGATGCGCGGATCCAGCGCCGCAGCCAGTATCGTCGTCCAGCCACCGCCGGAGAGACCGGTGGCGAAAATGGGGCGGTAGCCCATCGCCTCGGCCTGATTGACTGCGGCGATGACCGGCTCAACGAAGTAACGCAGCGGATGACCGGTGGTCACCTCGTCCAGGTAGGCCATCTGCCGATGCTCACGAATGGTCAGCGGGCCGAAAGAGGGCAGGTTCACCGTCACCCCGGAGGGTTGCTGACCGATCAGGGGGAGGTTCAGCCGCCAGACGGTGTACCCAGCCTCCAGATAGGCCCGGATGGCGGCCCGGTCGCGCTGGGTGAATCCTTCGTGTCCCGTATGGTAGATCACCAGGGCACCGTTGGGCGCCCCGGGAACGGAAACCGCGATGAATGAGGTGAAGCCATTCGGCAGACGGACGATCATCCCGCCCTCGGCCGGCTCCGGCAAGGTGGCCGGCAATTGCGGGGTGCCGAAGATCAGCGCCATCAGAGCCCGGCGGGTGGCTTCTGCGTCGGCTTCGTCGCGGATGTGAATGACCGGCCCGAGGTCGGCCCCGGATGCTCTCCCGGCAGTGAACCAGCCGGTCAGACGCAGGGCAATCACCAGGCCGATGACGGCCATCGTCAGGGCGCCGAGGAAAAACCACAGGATGGGAGAACCCGCCCGGTGAATGAAGGGGTTGCGACTACAGGTAACGTCTTCCACAGAAGGTGAACCTCCTCCTATAACAAATGATTTGGGCAATCGCCTGAGGTGGAATTTGCTCCCTCATCCCCCCTTGCCCCCACTCTCCCCCAGAAGCGGGGGATAAGGGGGGGAGAGAGGCTCACAAGTGCAGGTTTTTTCGCGCCCCTCTTGTTCTGGGCGGGCGGCGGGCTTCTTTGCCCCTCACCCCCCCTTGCCCCCTCTCCCCATCGCTCCGCTCTGGGGAAAGGGGGTGATTTTGGGGCGGGCGGCTTCGCCGCCCGCCCAAAAATCCCCCTCTTTCTCCCCTCCCCTTTCCCGAACTCCGTTCGGGAGAGGGGAGGGG
>CALDFY010000347.1 GCA_937942115.1 uncultured Anaerolineae bacterium
TAGGCGTTAACTTAAGGGGCTGCGCCAGTTGGGTCGCCGCCTCGGAAGCCGACTGAAGTCAGCCGCCCTGGGCCTTCGGCCAGGAGGTCGGCCTTCGCCGACCTCCGGAGAAGGGCGTCAACGCAGGTTGACGCCCGGCGCAAAGTGTAGGGGCAACCCTTGCGGTTGCCCCCGGGGGAGGCCGATTTCCCATCGGCGCCCGAGGCGGCGGGAAGCGGAGAGCCGAAGCCAGCCTTAGGTTAACGCCTATGGGGGGCCGGGGGGTGGGGTGAGGAACCTCACCCCTCCCCCGGCGGCTGCGCCGCCACCCCATCCCCTCTCCTGAACTCCGTTCAGGAGAGGGGAGGGGGCCGGGGGGTGGGGTGAGGAACCCGGGCAGGGCTTGCCCCTGCCCCATTCGGGGCAACCGCAAGGGGGGCAACCACAAGGGTTACCCCTACGCCTCGCGCCGGGCGTCGGCATGCGCCGGCGCCAGACCCGGTCGGCGCAGGGCGACATCCGCTGCCGCAATCTCCAGCGCCCGCAGCGCGCTCCGCTCCTTGTCCTTGACCTCCAGCATCAGGTCAAAGTCGTGGGGACGGCTCTCCTCCAGAAACCGGCGGAAATGGGCCTCGTCCAGCGCGTGGGCGTGGCTCCCCGGACGGCCCCCGGGCAGGGGAGAGGAGTAGTCCACCATGAGCGGGCCGTCCTCCGGACCCCAGGTCGCGGCCGCCGCCGCTAGCGCCTCCGGCAACGTCCGCCCGTCCGGATAGACCTCCCGGTGAAAGACGTCCAGCAGGACGGGCAGGCCCGTCTCCCGGCTCACCCAGAGACAATCGTCCAGGTTGAAGAGCCGCTCGTCGTTCTCCACGACCAGCCGGGCCCGCACCGCCGGGTCCAGCCGCTCGGCCTCCCGGACGAAGCGCGCCAGCGCCGCCGATTTGTCCCCGTAGAGGCCGCCGACGTGAATCTGAACCTTCGCCGTCCGGTCCAGCCCCAGCAGGTCCAGGACGCGGGCGTGGTAGGCCAGGTCGGCCCGGGCCGCCGCCACCACCTCCGGGCGGGGGGAGTTGAGCAGGGTGTACTGGCCCGGATGCATGGAGATGCGCATCCCAGCGGCGCGGATGAACTCCCCGATGCGGGCCAGGTCGGGGGCGAAGGCCTCGTCCCAGGGGAAACGGTTGGCCGGGTGGGAGGCCAGCGGGACCAGGTCGGAGGTGATGCGGAAGAAGAGGAGGCCCCGCTCGGCGTTCCAGCGGAGGATGCGCTCCAGACAGGCCAGGTTACCGGCGACCGTCTCCCGCAGCCGCTCCCAGGAGAGGTTGGACAGCCGGAAGGTGCGGCTGGGGCGGCAATCCAGGGAGAGGTTGATGCAGGGGTAGCCGATGCGCACGCCGCTCCGCTCAGAGGTCCAGAACCCCCTCCCGGCCCTCCGCCCAGGCCTGGAAAACGGCTTCGGCGACCTGCTGCGGGGAGAGGGCGTGGGCAGGGATGCGGAAGGGGACCTTGCCCCAGAGGGGGGTGTCCACCGCCCCGGGCCGGACGACGGTCACCCGGCGGCGCGTCTCCTTGCGGATGACTTCCGCCAGGGCTTCCAGGCCTGCTTTGGCCGCCGCGTATGCGCCCAGGCCGGGCAGGCGCAGCCGCTCGTGCTGTGCGCCCAGCAGGAAGAGATGCGCTTTGGGGGCCAGGTACGGCAGGGCGGCCTGGACGGCCAGGTAGACCCCTGTTAGGTTGGCATCCAGAATCCGCCGCCAGTCCTCCGGCGTCATCTCCGCTACCTTCGCCGAAAGGATGTCGCCGACAGCGTAGACGAGGACGTCAAAGGGGCCGGCCAGTTCTCCCGCCCGCATCGCCGCCGACGCCACTCCCTCGGGGTCTGCGACGTCGCAGGGCAGGACGTGGGGGGTGACCGATTCCAGCCCCCCGGTGCGGCGGGCCACGGCCACGACGGTGTGGCCCGCCCCGGCAAATGCTTCCGTCAGCGCCCGGCCGATGCCGCCGGACGCGCCCCAGATCAGCACACTGGACATCATCTTCCTCCTCGTGGGACGGGCTCTCAGCCCGTCGGGACGGCCTGGAGAGGCCGTCCTACAGTGTGGGACGGGCTTTCAGCCCGTCGGGACGGCCTGGAGAGGCCGTCCTACAGCGTGGGACGGGCTCTCAGCCCGTCCGGGACGGCCTAGAGAGGCCGTCCTACGGTTCCCACCCCCACTTTGAATAAGTCCATTTCCACTCCTCTGGCGTGTGCACCAGACCGGCTTTCACTGGATTATTGACGATGTACCGAACGATGCGCTTTAGTTCGCGCTCATTCCTCACGAAATGGTCATAACTCTCCTCTTGCCAAAAGTGGCCTCGTCGACCGAGAATTCTATTGGCACGCCAGGCGGTATAGCCCTTGATGGATTGCATAATATCTGGCAGTCGGTGATAGATGTCACTCTCTTTTCCGACCGGCAATGGTGTGAATAGCACGTGCACGTGATTAGGCATAATAGTATAAGCCAGCAAATCGTACTTGACGTCTTCCCAATAGCGAAGTGTTTCTGCTACCACGCACGCAACCTCATCATTGCGTAACCATGTTGGACCATACCCGGCCCTGTCTAGTGCATCGTCCCAGCAAACAAACATCCGTTTATGCTCCAGGAGTGCCAGGCGCGCTCTTTGATGAGGCAGCGCTGCTCTCAGCCTTTTGTCAGCCTGGCGAGCTATTTCGGCCAGGGTTTCTATCACCTCACGGGGAATGGAACCATATAGCCGAAATGTGACAAATATCGTTGATCCGGGTGGCTGGATATGTGGAAGGTGACGCCTGTAAAATAATACGAATTGGTTCGTCATACCCCGCCCCTCCGAAATATGCTCCGGCGGTCCAAAAGCCGCTACAATCAAAGGTGGGATCTCAGCCCGTCTGGACGGCCTTTCAGGCCGTCCAACAGCGTGGGACGACTCTCAGCCCGTCGGGACGGCCTGGAGAGGCCGTCCTACAGCGTGGGACGGGCTCTCAGCCCGTCGGGACGGCCTGGAGAGGCCGTCCTACAGCGTGGGACGGGCTCTCAGCCCGTCGGGACGGCCTGGAGAGGCCGTCCTGCTTCACGGGATTCCCCGCCCCGAATCGGTCAGAGAAAGCAACGCCTCCGGGAACGGGTTCAGGAAGGTCTGGCCGGAAAGGTACGGCTCGCCAAAGCGGAGGACCCAGGCCCGCAGGACGCTCAGCGGCGCGCTGAGGGAGACCCGCTCCTCCCGGTACGCCATCAGCAGGTCCAGGAAGTACCCCTTCTCCGCCGGAGTGAGGCCGTCGGAGAGGTAGCCCAGGGCGTGCATGAGGACGTTGACGACGGCGGGGCGGCGGGGCGGGCGGGCCAGCGCGGCCCGGAATCCGGCGGCGTATTCGGCGGCGACTTCGCCGAAGGGCCTGCGCCCAAGGTTGGCGACGACGCGGCCCAGTTCCCGCAGGCGGGCCTGGTTGTAGGCCAGCAGCAGGAACTTGTGACGGGTGTGGAAATCCACCAGCGCCCCCATCTGCCCCCCGTCCACCACCTCCCGCAGCCGGGCCAGCGCAAAGACGGCGGTGAAAAAGTGCTCCCGGATGGCCCGGTTGGTCAGCCGGCCCTCGTCCTCCACGGGGAGGTCGGGGAAACGGGAGAGGACTGCCCCGCCGAACATCCCCGGGCCGGCCCCTACCGCCGGCGCCTTCTCCGGCGCAGCGTAGACTTTGGCATCCTTGAGCCCGCAGGAGGGGGAGCGGTTCTTGAGGATGAAACCGTCCACCGGCGGGAGCGAATCCAGGAAGGAGGCGGCGAAGGTCCGCATGGCTTCCGTCAGGTCCCGGCCGGTGGCAGGCTGGAGGAGGCGGGCCTCCCCGCCGACGCGCACCAGCCGGACCGGTGGGCGGGGTGCGCCCAGGCCCAGTTCCACCTCCGGGCAGACGGGGATGAATTCCACCCATTCCCGGAGGGAATCCACCATCCGGTCGGGGATGACGCTGCCGTCGTAGCGGCAGGGGTCAAATCCCAGGCATTTGCTGACGACAATGCGGGGTTGGGGCATACGCCTCCTTTTTGCGCCGATTGGAAATCGGCCTGTAGCGCAAGATTGAATCTTGCGCTACAGGCCGGCGGCACCTCGGGGCTCCGGGCAGGCCAGGTCGGGTACGAAGAGCACCTTCCTCCAGGTGTAGTAGACCAGCCAGAGCATCAGCAGCGCCCCCAGCACCCCCGGCGCCGGCGCGCCGACCCGCCCCAGCAGGAAGCCGCCGACGGTGGGGGCGACAATGCGGGTGAGGCTCCCCAGCGCGGCGGAAAGCCCCAGGACCCCGCCCACCTCCTCCGGCCA
>CALDFY010000348.1 GCA_937942115.1 uncultured Anaerolineae bacterium
CACGCGCAGAGCACGTTCTCGCCCATCAGAAACCGCCGCGTCATTGCGAGGGCGCAGAGCGCCCGAAGCAATCTCCGCCCGACCGTACGGTCGGGCTCAGAATACAAAGCCCTGCGGGCTATCGTTCGCCCCGAAGGGGCTTCGTAGAATGAGCCCGATCCTTTCGCATCGGGCGAAGCGTGCGGCCACAAGTTTCTGGGTAGTCCTGCCATCAGCCCAAGCCGTCAGAACAGAAAGGGGGATGCCAGAACAGACGAAACGAAAATTCGCTTGTGTTGTCCTGCAGTAAGAGCTGGTCTGAAAAGTTGCTCGTAGTGAGGCGCGGAACGAAGTGAAGCGCTGTCTCAAACACCGCTCTGTGCTGCGCTCCGGCGCGCAGCGATTGTGGCCGACTCCGAGCATACGGCACCCGTTTCATCTCACTCAAAGGAAGGAAACATATCCCGAAGAATTCTGCTGACCCTTGCGCTGCTGACCCTTATCGCGATGCTGGGCGGGACGGCCGGATGCAAGAAGGCCCCCGCCCTGGGGACGGAGCAGAACCCCATCATCATGTCCTTCGTCCCCTCCGGGGATACGCAGGAAATCATCGCTGGCGGTGAGCAACTGGCCAAGATGATTTCCGAGCGAACCGGCCTGGTGGTCAAGGCCAACGTGGGAACGGACTTCGCCGCCGTCCGGGAGGCGATGGGCGCCGGGAAGGCCCACATTGGCTGGCTCAACACCTTCAACTACGTCCTGGCCCACGAGAAGTACGGGGTGGAGGTCGCCCTGGTAACCGTCCGCTTCAAATCTACTTCGTACAAAGGCCAGATCATCGTCCGGGCTGATAGCGGCATCCAGTCCCTCCAGGACCTGAAGGGGAAGGTGATGTGCTGGGTGGACCCGAACTCCACCTCCGGCTACATCATCCCCCGTATCTACCTGAAGGCCAACGGGATTGACCCGGACGCCGACTTTGCCAAGACGGTGGAGGCCGGCTCCCACAACAACGTCGTCGTCGCCGTCTACAAGGGCGACTGCGACGCCGGCGCCACCTACTCCGACGCCCGCAGTTCGGTGGAGAAGGACTACCCGGACGTGAAGGAGAAGGTCGTCGTGCTGGCGACAACCTCCGACATCCCCAACGACAACGTCTCCTTCATCAAGGACTTCCCGGCCGACATGCGGCAGAAGATCGTCCAGGCGCTGCTGGACATCGCCCAGACGGAGGAGGGAAAAGCGGCGCTGAAGACCGTCTACAGCATTGAGGGCCTCCAGCCCGCCGAGGACTCCTTCTACGACGCCTTCCGCGCCGACCTGAGCAAGGCCGGGATCAACATTGAGGACCTGGTGAAGAAATAGCCGCCAGGTCGCAAGGCGAACGTGCCAGGCACTTCCGGGAAGTGCCTGGCACGTCCATCAAACCGCTATGCTGGAAGTCCGCCATCTGACCAAAATCTTCCCCAACGGGACGGTGGCGCTGCGGGACGTCAGTTTCACCGTCGCCGACGGGGAATTTCTGGCCGTCATCGGCCTCTCCGGCTCCGGAAAATCCACCCTCCTGCGCTGCATTAACCGCCTCATTGAGCCCACCTCCGGGCAGGTCATCTGGAACGGAGTGGACATCACCGCCGCCAGTCCCCGGGAACTGCGCCGCATCCGCCGCCACATCGGGATGATTTTCCAGCAGTTCAACCTGGTGCGGCGTTCTTCTGTCCTGACCAACGTCCTCTCCGGGCGGCTGGGCTACGCCAACCCCTGGCTGAGCCTGCTCCACTACTTCCCACCGGAGGACCATCAGCGGGCCGTGGCCGCGCTGGAGCGGGTGGGCATCGCCGATAAAATCCACAGTCGGGCCGACCAACTCTCCGGTGGCCAGCAGCAGCGGGTGGGCATCGCCCGCGCGCTGATGCAGGAGCCCCAACTGATCCTCGCCGACGAACCCGTCGCCAGCCTGGACCCCGTCCTGGCCCACTCCATCCTCCAGTACCTGGAGCAACTGAACCGGGAGGAGGGCATCACCGTCATCTGCAGCCTCCACTTCCTGGACCTGGTCCACCGCTACGCCACCCGGGTCATCGGCCTCAAGGACGGGATGCTGGTCTTTGAGGGCCACCCGAAGGAACTGACCCGCGAGCGCTTCAAGGAAGTCTACGGCGAAGAGGCGGAAATGGTCACCGTCGGTGGGGGGATAGAACGCGGATAAACACGGATAAACACGGATGTACACGGAGAAACACGGAGTTTGAATAGATTTCTATAAAACCCGTGTATGTCCGTGTTCTTCCGTGTCCCATCAACCGGATAAACGCGGATGAACGTGGAGAAACGTCTGGCCCCCTTCCTGTCCTTGCTTCTTCCGGGCCTCGGCCAGGTGGTCCAGGGTCGGCGGAGCCGGGGCGTGGGACTTCTGGCGACGGTCGCGGTCCTGGGAGGACTGGTCCTCTGGCAACAGGCCCCCCTTCTCTTCGTGCCGCTGGCGGCAGTCTGGCTCTGGGGGGTGTGGGACGCCGTCCAATCGGCCCGGAACCGCCCCTCTGGCACCGTCGCTCCCTTCCTGCTGGCCGCCTTCATCGTCTATGCGCTGGCGGTCCGGGCGACGGAAATCCGCCCCGAACGGCTGGTCAGCGGCTGGCCGTCCATCCGCCCGATTGTCCGGGCCCTGGTCCGCCCGGAACTCATGGAGTACCCGAAAGAGAGCCACATCGGGTATCTTCCCTTCCAATCCCCCTGCATAGACCCCCTCCCCCCACCCCAGGGCCGGGCCAGCGACCAACCCCGCCTCTCCACCGACGTCCCCTGTGCCGCGCTGGGGGAGACCATCACCCTGGAAGGGGAGGGTTTCCTCCCCGGCCTGGACGTGGAAATCTGGTGGCAGAACCCCATCGGCGATTACCAGCGGGTTTTGAAGGACGGTGTCCCGCTGGTGGTTCCGGCGGACGGCGAGGGCCGTTTCCGCGTCGCCATCCAGGTCCCCGTCACCTCGGTGCCGCTGGACCGGCGGCCCGGCCCCGGCGAGACCCAGACCCACCGCATTGAGGCCCGCCAGTACCGGCCCTACGGCTCCCTTCAGCCCACCGAGACCCTCCGGCTGGTTCTGGAGAAAATCGGCGAGACCATCGCGCTGGCCTTCATCGCCACCGTCCTGGCGACGATCTTCGCCCTTCCGGTCAGTTTTCTGGCCGCGCGCAACCTGATGGGCGGCCACCCCGTCGGCCGGGCCGTCTACTACGTGGTGCGGACCATCCTGAACATCGTCCGCTCCATAGAGACGCTGATGTGGGCCATCATCTTCGCCGTCTGGGTGGGGCTGGGCCCCTTTGACGGGATGCTGGCGCTGCTCCTGCACTCCATCGCCGCGCTGGGGAAACTCTACTCTGAGGCCATAGAGGGGATTGACCCCGGCCCCATAGAGGCAGTGCGGGCCACCGGCGCCAATTGGGCCCAGACGGTGGTCTATGCCGTCATTCCCCAGTTCATGCCCTCCTTCCTGGCCTTCACCCTCTACCGGTGGGACATCAACCTGCGTATGTCCACCGTCATCGGGCTGGTGAGCAACGCCGGGCTGGGCTTCCTCATCATCCAGTGGATTCGTCTGAGCCGCTACAACTCTATGGCGACGGCCATCATCGCCATCGTCCTGGTGGTGGCCCTGCTGGATTCCGTCAGCGCGGCGCTGCGGGAGCGGATTATCGCGGGCGCTCCCGGCGGCCCGAAGCGGGGCATCGTTCGGCGGTACGGAGCGCCCGTCGTGGCGACGCTCCTGTTCCTGGCCCTTTTCGTCTGGTCGTGGCGCGTGGCCGAGATCAACCTCCCGGCGCTGGTGGAGGGCGCGCCCGCCGGTCTGCGCATCACCCGTTCCTTCCTGTTCCCCGACCTGCTCACCCGCCCGACGGAGGAGCAGCGCGTCGCGGCCCCACTGGTAGTTCCCTGTGGCGCGGCGCCGGAGTCCTCCGCCCCTCCCCCCGCCGGGGGGCCGTACCTCACCCTCTCCCTCTCCTGCGGCGCCCCGGGCGACCCACTGGTCATCACCGGGGAGGGGTTGCCCCCAGAGGCCGACGTCTCCGTCCGCTGGCGCCTGCCCGACGGCGGTTTCCTGCGGGTCAAGGAGAACTGCTGCCGGACGGACGGGGCCGGCCACCTCCGCCTGGAGACGCGCGTCCACCCGCTGATGGAAGTCAAAGAAGGGGCAGTCGGCGAAGTGGAGATTTCGTGGAGACGGGTCGTCGGCGGATACCGGCCCAGCGAGGCCCTGGTCACCACCGTCAACCTTTCCCTGGTCACCCTCCTGATGGCCCTGATGGCGACCACGCTGGGGTCCGTCATCGCCATCCCTCTCAGTTTCCTGGGGGCCAGCAACGTGATGGGGCGCGGGCTGGTGGGACGGGCCATCTACTTCACTGCGCGCACCCTCTTCAACCTCTGGCGGTCGGTGGAGCCGATGATCCTGGCCGTCATCTGCGCCAGTTGGGTGGGACTGGGCCCCTTCGCCGGAGTGCTGGCCCTGGCCCTGAACAACATCCCCAACCTGGCGAAACTCTTCTCCGAAGCGATTGAGGAGATTGACCCGGGGCCGGTGGAAGCGGTGACGGCGACCGGGGCCAACCCGTTGCAGGTGCTGGCGTACGCGGTCCTCCCGCAACTGGTGCCCCGGTTCCTGGCCTACATCCTCTACCAGTGGGACATCAACATCCGCATGTCCACCGTCATCGGCTTTGTCGGCGGGGGCGGCATCGGCCAGCAGTTCCGGGTCTGGGTGGGGCTGAACCAGTATGCGGCGGCGGGGACGGCCACCTGGGCCATCGTGGCGATGGTCTGGGGGATGGACTATGTGAGCGCGCGGGCGCGGGCGCGGCTGATCTGATGGGGCGGGGAGCCTTCAACCCCGACCCTACCTACGCCAGGGGCTAAGAGCCCAATGGCCCTAACTTTTTCAGCGCGCTTGCCTCACCCCTCCCCCGGCCCCTCCCCTCTCCCAAACTTCGGAGGATGTTTAGAAAGTCACCACGAAGGCACAAAGACACCAAGAAACGGAAAAGTTTCTCGCTTTTTTCACCCTTTAGACCCTTTGTGCCTTTGTGTCTTGGTGGTTTATTGCCTTGCCTCGACTTTTTAAGCAATCTCCTTCGTTTGGGAGAGGGGCCGGGGGCATAGGCGTTAACTTAAGGTTGGCTTCGGCTCTCCGCCTCCCGCCGCCTCGGGCGCCGATGGGAAATCGGCCTCCCCTAGGGGCAACCGCGCGGGTTGCCCCTACGCTTCGCGCCGGGCGTCAACCTGCGTTGACGCCCCTGAAAAGGGCGGCGCAGGCCGCCCTGGTTGCGAACGAAGTGAAGGGACCCGGCCGAAGGCCCAAAGAGGCTGGCTTCAGTCAGCGCCCGAGGCGGCGACCCAACTGGCGCAGCCCCTTAAGTTAACGCATATGGGGGCCGGGGGTGAGGGCGGGGTTTTGCGGCGGCCTTCGGC
>CALDFY010000349.1 GCA_937942115.1 uncultured Anaerolineae bacterium
CGGCCCCCCGGGGGGACTACACCCGCTTCGTCCACCTCTTTGACCTGGCGACCCGGAGCGTCGTGGCTCAGAACGACGCGCCGCCGCGCGGGGGGAAATACCCCACTTCCTGGTGGGCCGCCGGGGAGGTGGTGACGGAGATCGTCACCCTGCCGCTGGAAGGGGTGCCGCCGGGGGCCTATGGGCTGGCGGTGGGGTTCTACGACGCCACGGTGACCCGTCTCCTGGCCACCGGGGCGGATGGGGCGCCTATCCTGGATGACTACCCGGTGCTCCCTTCGGAGGTCCGGATAGAACCGTAGGCAGGAGGTAGCTCAGCGCTGACTGAAAGTCAGCCTTTTGGGCCTTTGGCCGGGGTTGCTTCACTTCGTTCGCAACAAGGTCGGCCTTCGCCGACCTCCTGAGAAGGGCGTCAACGCAGGTTGATGCCCGGCGCGAAGCGTAGGGGCAACCCTTGCGGTTGCCCCTAGGGGAGGCCGATTTCCCATCGGCGCCCGGGGGGCGGGAGGGAGCAACCACGGCCTGAAATTGATGCCTGTGGGACAACCGCAAGGGTTGCCCCTGCACCATTAGGGAGGCACAATGAGCGATACGGAAATGCCGGTGACGGCCGAGGTCGCCGTCCCTCCGGCGGAGCCTCGCCGGAAGCGACGCCGCCAGGGACAGGTCATCGTTTTCCCCAACTGGTGTAAGGGATGCGGCCTCTGTGTCGCCTTTTGTCCGATGAAAGTCCTGGAGCAGAACGAGGACGGGCGGGTCACGGTGGCCTACCCGGAGAAATGTACCGCCTGCCGCTGGTGCGAGTTGCACTGCCCCGATTTCGCCATCTTCGTCACCGAGGTGGAGGGGGAGGAATGAACGCCGTTCTGATGCAAGGAGATGAGGCCTGTGCGGAAGGCGCCATCGCCGCCGGATGCACGTTCTTCGCCGGATACCCCATCACCCCGGCCACCGAAATCGCCGAGCATATGGCCCGCCGACTGCCCCAGGTGGGCGGCGTCTTCATCCAGATGGAGGACGAGATTGCCTCCATCTCGGCGGTCATCGGCGCGGCGGTGGGCGGGGCCAAAGCGATGACCGCCACCTCCGGTCCCGGCTTCAGCCTGATGCAGGAGAACATCGGCTACGCGGCCATGGCCGAAATCCCCTGCGTCATCGTGGACGTTCAGCGGCTGGGCCCCTCCACCGGTCGCCCCACCAGCCCGTCCCAGGGAGACGTGATGCAGGCCCGCTGGGGCACCCACGGCGACCACCCCATCATCGCCCTCTCCCCTTCGTCGGTGCGGGAGACCTTTGACCTCACCGTGGCGGCGTTCAACTTCGCCGAGAAGTACCGGACACCGGTCATCCTGCTGATGGACGAGGTGATCGGTCACATGCGGGAGGGGGTGGAACTCCCCGACCCTGCGACCATAGAGCGCGTGGAACGGGCGGAGACGCTGGTCCCGCCGGAGTGGTACAAGCCCTATGAGAACCTCCCCTCGGACGTTCCGCCGCTGATTCCCTTCGGGCGGGGGTACCGCTACCACATCACCGGCCTGCACCACGACGAGCGGGGCTATCCCACCGAACGGCCCGATGAAATCGGCCCCTGGCTGGAGCGCATCTTCCGCAAAATCCAGCGCAACCTCTCCGACATCCTGCTCTACGAGGAGGACGGGGTAGAGGACGCGCGGACGCTGGTGGTCGCCTACGGCGCGGCGGCCCGATCGGCCCGCCACGCGGTGCGGATCGCCCGGCAGCGGGGCCGCAAGGTGGGCTTTCTGAAGTTGCAAACCATCTGGCCCTTCCCGGAGGAAGTCGTGGAACTGGCGGCTCGCCGCGCCCGCCGGGTTATCGTCCCGGAACTGAATCTGGGGCAACTGGCGCTGGAGGTGGAGCGGGTCGTCGGTCGGGACCGGGTGCGGCGGGTCAACCGGGCCGACGGCGAGATGATCAAGCCCTCCGACATTCTGGCGGCTATGGCATAATCCGTTCGTAGTCCGGCACGGAGCCGTTCGTAGTCCGGCACGGAGCGCAGCGGAGTGCCGTATCCTGCTCCGTGCGCCCTGGACCCTGCGCTATGCACATCGGTATTGACTACACCGCCGCCATCCAGCAGCGGGCGGGAATCGGGAGATATACCCGAGAACTGGTCGGCGCGCTGCTTCGGCTGACCGTTCGGAGTCAGGCACGAAGCGACAGCGGAGTGCCGTCGGTTCGTAGTGAGGCACGAAGCGACAGCGGAGTGCCGTACCCAGAAGAGGACTACCGCTATACCCTCTTCGCGGCCGCCGGCCGTCCGTTCGTTCGGAGTCAGGCACGAAGCGATAGCGGAGTGCCGTTCTTTCCATCCGTCCGCCTCCGCTTCCTGCCCATCAGTGACGAGTGGGCCGCCCGCCTCTGGCACCGGGCCCGCCTGCCCATCCCGGTGGAGGTCTTCACGGGTCCGGTGGACCTCTTCTACTCCCCGGACTTCGTCCTCCCCCCCACCCGGCCGCGCACCCGGACCCTGCTCACGGTCCACGACCTCTCCTTCCTGCACTACCCGGACCACTTCGTCCCCAAACTGGTGCGGTATCTGGAGCGGGTGGTGCCGGCGTCGGTGGCCCGGGCCGACCGGGTGCTGGCGGATTCGGAGGCCACCCGGGCCGACCTGATCCGCCTGCTGGGGACGCCACCGGAGAAGGTGGAGGTGCTCTACAGCGGGGTGGACGCCCGGTTCCGTCCGGAGCCGGAGCCGGGAGAACGGGAGCGGTTGCGGGCCCGCTACGGCCTGGACCGGCCCTACGTCCTCTCCGTGGGCACGCTCCAGCCGCGCAAGAACTACGTCCGGCTCATCCGCGCCTTCGTCCGCCTCCCGGATACCGGACGGGTGCTGGTCATCGCCGGAGGGCGGGGCTGGCTCTACGAGTCGGTCCTGGAGGAGGCGGCCCGTCACCCCGACCGGGTGCGGGTCCTGGGGTTTGTGGAGGATGAGGACCTGCCCGCCCTCTATCGGGGGGCGGACCTCTTCGTCTTCCCGTCGTTCTACGAGGGGTTCGGGCTGCCGGTTCTGGAGGCGATGGCCTGCGGCGTGCCGGTGGTCTGCTCGGGGGTTTCCAGTTTGCCGGAGGTGGCGGGGGACGCGGCGCTCCTGGTGGACCCGGAGGATGAGGAAGGACTGGGCCGGGCGATGCAGCGGGCGCTGGAGGATGAGGAACTGCGGGGAGAGATGAGGGTGCGGGGGCAGGCGCGCGCCGCACTGTTCACCTGGGAGCGGGCCGCGCGGCAGTTGCTGAGGGTCATCTATGAACTCTCCCAGCGGACGACCGGCCAGGTGGGTGAGCACATCTCCTGAACGGGCATCGGTCAGCACCGGCAGCATCTCCTGTGCGGCCCGGTTGGTCAGCAGCATCCGGTGGTCGCCGTCCAGCAGGAGGACGCCCTCGGGCAGCCGCTCCACCAGCGCGGCCAGGCGGCCTCCTGGGCCGCCAGCGCGGCCCGCAGGTCGGCCAGCGCGCTCAGCGCCTCCAGCGCGACCCGGTCAAAGCCGTCCGGTGTGGTGGACTGGACGTCCAGCACAGCCAGGACCTGTTCGCCGGATTTGACCGGCACGGCCAGTTCGGAGCGGGTGTGGGGAAGCCCTTCATAGTAGAGATACCGGGGGTCCTGATGGACGTCCGGAACCAGAAGCGGGCGGCCGGTCTGGGCGACGGTGCCGATGATGCCCTGTCCCGGTTCTATCCGATAACCGATGGGGGGCCGACCGTCCTCGTACCCGCCGTGCCCGGCAGCCAGGACCAGCCCGACGTCGGTGAGGAGGAAGACGTTCGCATTGTAGGCACCGGTCACGGCCTGCACCGAGCGGACGACTTCCTGCAGGAGCGCCTCCTGGTGCAGGAGGGCCGCCATCTGCCGGGCCGGCCGGGCGACCGCCAGCAGGGCGGCCGACATGCGGCGGGTCTGGTTTTCCACTTGTCCCCGCTCCGCCAGGTCTTCCAGCCAGCGCTGCACCTGGGCCTCCCCGTAGGCCGCATCCGAGAGGTCACGGCGGGGGACGTAGTGGTGGTTTTCGTAGACCTGCCCGCCGGAGGCAACCAGGGGGTGGGTCCAGAGCATGTCCAGGAGGACTTCCGGGCCGAACTGCCGCCGGTCGTACTGGCAGAGGCCGGTGAAGGGGAGGTCGGGGAGAAATTCGTTGACCCGGGCCTCGTACTGGGGGAGGAATTCGCTGCCGGGCGTGCCGCGCGGGGCCCAGGTCATCTCGCCGGTAATGCGGAGACCGACGAAGCCGTCCGCCAGGGCCTGTTCTGTCTCCGTCCGCAGAAGGGCCAGCATCCGGTCGGGGTCAAAGCGGCCGTCGGGGAGATAGGTCTCCTGCGCGGTATGGAAGGCCAGTTGCCCGCGCGCGAGGGCGACCTCGCCATCCACTCCGCTGTCCCGGAGATAATTCAGGATCAGCCCGACAGGATGGGTGTCGGTGATGTAGACCACCCGCTCCCCGCGCTCCAGGCCCTGAATGAGGAAGGGAGGTTACCAGCGCGCGGTGTTCCTCCTCAGTGTGGTAGAAGCCGCAGATGTGGGAGGCCGGAGGAAAGCGGGGGGGTGGAGAATTCGGTTCTCTGTGCTCCGTTCATTATGCTCCCGTGTTTGCGGACGGGATAGGGCCCGCCCGCCGGCCCCGGTTGGAGGGCCGGGATTTAGAATACATATTTTATTATACCACTTTATCAGATGAAAGCAAAGGGTGCAGGGCCGGTGAGGGTTTCCTCATCCCACGCTCGGCCCTCAACTTTGGCTTTTTGCCCACAGTCTTCCCGCCTGGGCCTCCGGCCGATTCCAAAGCATACATAAAAGGATGATTGGTAACTACCTGCTGTATTGCTGGGAGCGAAGCGAAGAGCCATCCCGCGCTGTCATTGCGAGTGTGCCATCGCGCAGGGCGCATTCCCGCAGGTCAGAAACTGCCATCGCTTGCATAGCGCAGGCTGCCAGGCCTGTCAGTGCAGGCGAACAGCCTGCGCTACGCCCTGGGTATGTAGCGCAGGCCGCCAGGCCTGTCAGTGCAGGCGAACAGCCTGCGCTACACCCTGTGTGTTTCTGGGTAGGGCACGGAGTGCCCGAAGCGATCTCCTCACAGGTTGGAGAGGAGACGAGGAGGTTACTTCA
>CALDFY010000350.1 GCA_937942115.1 uncultured Anaerolineae bacterium
CGTTAACTTAAGGCTGGCTTCGGCTCTCCGCTTCCCGCCGCCTCGGGCGCCGATGGGAAATCGGCCTCCCCCGGGGGCAACCGCAAGGGTTGCCCCTACGCTTTGCGCCGGGCGTCAACCTGCGTTGACGCCCTTCTCAGGGGGGTCGGCGAAGGCCGACCTGGTTGCGAACGAAGTGAAGGGACCCGGCCGAAGGCCCAAAGAGGCTGGCTTCAGTCAGCGCCCGAGGCGGCGACCCAACTGGCGCCGCCCCTTAAGTTAACGCATATGGGGGTAAGGGGTGGGGTGAGGGCCGGAATGGGCATCCCCCGCTCCCCGAAAAACCTACACTTGTCAGGGGGGTGGCCCGAAGGGCCGGGGGAGGGGTGAGGTTAAATAATCACATTGTGCGCAATGCCCGGAGGATGTCAAGAGCGGCTTGCGCTACGGAAGTCGCCCCCAGGCCCGCGCGGCCAGTTCGCGGGAGCGCGCGGTGATCGCCTCCTCGTCCAGCGTCAGCAACTTCCGGTCCCGCATCAGCACCCGCCCGGCGCAGACGGTGGCGGTCACCATAGATGCCTCCACGCCGAAGAGGATATGCCAGGGCAGGTTCCCCGCCGTCAGCGGGGTCGTGGGGTGGTAATCCAGGAAGACCAGGTCGGCCGCCGCGCCGGGGGCCAGTTCCCCCAGCCGCAAATCCGGCCAGAAGACCCGGGCCAGGGCAGCGTTGTTCCCGTAGGCCAGCCGTATCACTACGTCGCCGGGCATGGCCCGGGGGTCCCGACGGGCCAGTTTGTGCACCAGGTACGCCGCCTTCATCTCGGCGAACATGTTGTTGGAGAAGCCGTCGTTGCCCAGGGCCACCCGCACGCCCGCCCGCAACATCTCCTCCACCGGCGCCACGCCGACGCCGTTGTTCATGTTGGACCGGGGCTGATGGGTGACCCAGGTGCCGGTCTCGGCCAAACGGGCCATCTCGCTGGAATCCACATGGACACAGTGGACGGCCACCGTCTGCGGGCCCAGGATGCCCGCATCCCCCAGGCGGTGGACGACCCGTTTGCCGCTCTTGCGGAGGCTATCCTCCTGGTCGGCGGCGTCCTCGGCGACGTGGACGTGGAAGCCCAGGCCCAGGTCCTGCGCCGCCGCGACACAATCGGCCAGGGTTTCGTCGGAGAGGGTCAGCGAGGCGTGGAGGCCGAAGGAGGCGGCCAGGCGGCGCCGACGATCCGGGGTCAGCGAGCGGGCGAAGCGGACGTTCTCCGCGATGCCCGCCCGCGCGCGCTCCGGCCCGTCCCGGTCGGTGACTTCGTAGCAGAGGGAGGCTCGCAGGCCGGCCTCCTCCACCGCCTCCGCAATGACCTCCAGGCTCCCCTCAATGGCATTGGGGCTGGCGTGGTGGTCTATGAGGGTGGTGGTGCCATGCCGGATGGCATCTATCAGGCAGACCAGGGCGGAGTAGCGGACGTCCTCCAGAGTGAGGGCTTTATCCAGGCGCCACCAGAGCCGTTCCAGAATCTGGGGGAAGTTGGCCGGCGGCTCGCCGGGGATGGCCATGCCACGGGCGAAGGCGCCGTAGAAGTGGGTGTGCCCGCAGATGGCGGCGGGCATGACCAGTTGGCCTCCGGCGTCCCAGCGCTCTTCCTCGGGGTAGCGCCGGGCCAGGTCGGCGGTGGTGCCGATGTCGGTGATGGTATCCCTCGCTATGCGCAGGGCGCCGTCTTCTATAAGTTGCGGGGTTTCTCCCAGAGTAGCCAGACGAGCATGGGTGATCAACATGGTGACCTCCTTATCCTCTCCTGCGGCGGCCCTCACCCCTCCCCAACCCTCTCCCATAAGCGTTAACTTAAGGCTGGCTTCGGCTCTCCGCTTCCCGCCGCCTCGGGCGCCGATGGGAAATCGGCCTCCCCCGGGGGCAACCGCAAGGGTTGCCCCTACGCTTTGCGCCAGGCGTCAACCTGCGTTGACGCCCTTCTCAGGAGGTCGGTGAAGACCGACTTCCTGGCCGAAGGCCCAAGGCGGCTGATTTCAGTCGGCTTCCAGGGCGGCGACCCAAACTACGCAGCGCTCAAAGTTAACGCCTATGCTACCCCTCCCTTCTCCCGCTCGCCTGCGGCGGCGGGAGAGGGGAGGGTTTTGCGGCGGCCGAAGGCCGCCGCAAAACCCCTTCCCCTTTCCCCCTCCCCAAGCGCGGCAGGGAGGGGAGGATAAATTGGGCTATTTAGTAACTGTCCACCCGATGGTTGGGACGCCCGTCTCCGCCCACCGCAAAAGCGGCGGGCTCAGGCTACAAAGCCCTGCGGGGCGAGGCCCCTCGGGCCGTGGCCCTGACAGGCTATCTGAAAGCCCCCTTTGGGGGCTTCCCATCTGAGCCAGGGGCTTTCAGCCCCTGGCGGGGGTAGTTATATGGAGCCGTCCTTTGAACCGGCCTATCGGGCCCTCCTTTCCACCGGCGAACTGCGCCGACGGGTGCAGCAGGCCTACGACCGCCTCCACGCCTGCGACTTCTGCGGTCGGAAGTGCGGAGTGGACCGGTACGTGACGGTCGGCGCGTGCCGCACCGGAGTCCGGGCCCTGGTCTCCAGTTATGGGCCCCACTTCGGGGAAGAGGACCCCCTGCGGGGCTACCGGGGCTCCGGCACCATCTTCTTCGCCTGGTGCAACCTGAACTGTCAGTACTGCCAGAACTACGACATCAGCCAACTGGGGCACGGGCGGGAGGTGGAACCGGAAGACATCGCCGCGATGATGCTGGCCCTCCAGGCCCAGGGCTGCCACAACATCAACTTCGTCTCGCCGACCCACGTCCTGGCGCCCATTCTGGAGGCAGTCCTGATCGCCGCCGAGGCCGGCCTGCGCCTCCCCCTGGTCTGGAACACCGGCGGCTACGACTCGCCCGAGGCGCTGGCCCTGCTGGACGGCGTCGTGGACATCTATATGCCGGATATGAAATACGCCGACGCCGAAATCGCCTACCGCTACTCCCGGGTGCGGGACTACCCGGCGGTCAACCAGGCGGCGGTCAAAGAGATGCACCGGCAGGTGGGCGACCTGGTGCTGGACGAGCGGGGCATTGCCCTGCGCGGGCTTCTGGTCCGCCATCTCGTCCTGCCCGGCGGCCTGGCCGGTACGGCCCAGATCGCCCGTTTCCTGGCCGAAGAGGTCTCGCGGGATACCTACATCAACATTATGGACCAGTACCGGCCTTGCTACCGGGCCCACGAGTACCCGCCGCTGGACCGGCCCATCACCCGTCGGGAGTACGAAGAGGCGATGGAAGCCGCCCGCCAGGCGGGCCTCCACCGCTTTGACCGTCGCACCCCCCGCCTGCTGTTCTTTTAGCCTCACCCCACCCCCTAACCCCCTCCGGGTGCCGCCGCAGGCGGTGGGGGAGGGGTGAAGACTTTCCGGAGCAAGCCATGGACGAACCGAAACCGACAGACATCGCCCGCCTCCACGCAATCGTGAAGGGCATCGTCCAGGGAGTGAACTTCCGCTACTACACCGTCCGGCGGGCGCGCGCCCTCGGCCTGACCGGCTGGGTCGCCAACCGCTGGGACGGGACCGTGGAGACCGTCGCCGAGGGGCCCCGGGCGGCCCTCCAGCAATTCCTGGGCTGGCTGCACGAAGGGCCGCCCGCCGCCCACGTCACCCACGTCGCCGTCCAGTGGGAAGAACCCACCGGCGAATTCACCGACTTCCGGATCATCTACCTATGACTCAGAACCGGGAACGGCTGGCCTGGATCATCCTGCTCATCTCCTTTACCATCTGCCTGAGCCTGGCCGTGGGCGTGCCGCTGGGGATTCGGCAGTTCCTGCTGACGGCCACCCGGGCCCAGCCCATCCTGCTGCAACCCCAGCGGGGGACGCTGGGCCTCCAGCGCAGCGGGCGCGGCGACCTCATCGCCCTGCAGGGCCCCACCTGGGACGTCCCGAGGGGCAGTCTGCTGGTCACCGACAGCGCAGCGCAGGCCCTCCTGACCTTCTACGCGCCCGCCTCTGAGTCCGAAACCGTGGCGACGGTCCAGGTCTACGGCGACACCCGGCTCCGCATCGCCTCCGCCCGCTCCCCGCGCTTCGGCCTGAGCCCCCTTCCCCACCGCGTCGTCCTGCAGGTGGAAGCCGGACGGGTGCGGGTGACCGTCTTCCCGGCGGACGGGCGGGAGACGACGGCCCAACTCCGGACTCCCCACCTCACGGCGGTGTTGACGGCGGGCAGTTACGAGGCGCGCGTCTACGGCGCCCTCACCGAATTCATCGTCCGCGAGGGCTATGCCGAAGTGACTTCCGCCGAAGGGCGCTCCGTCTCCCTGAACGATAACCAGCGCACCATCGCCCAGGCGGGGCCGGCGCCGCTGGAGGCCCTCCCCGCCGCGCGCAACCTGCTGGTCAACGGTGACTTCCGCCAGCCGCTGGAAGTGGGCTGGGAGACCTACACCATAGAGGCCGGCACCGTCCAGACCACCACCGTCGCCGGCCGCCCAGCGGCCCGCTTCTTCCGGGACGGCATCGGCCACGCCGAAGTGGGCATCCGGCAGGTGTTGAATTACGACGTCCGGGACTTCACCTCCCTGGCCTTTCACCTCAACGTTATGGTGCAAGGCCAGAGCCTCCCCGGCTGCGGCTCCGCTGGCTCCGAATGCCCCATCATCGTCCGCATAGACTACCAGGACGTCTACGGCGGAGACCGGGTCTGGTACCACGGTTTCTACTCCGTCCCCACCAAAGACTACCTCTACTGGTGGAGCGAGCAGATTCCCCTCCAGACCTGGGCCTCCTACGACTCCGAGAATCTGATGCAGAGCGACCCGCCCCCGGCGCTCATCAAGTCGGTCACCATCTACGCCTCGGGCCACTCCTTTGACGCACTGGTCACCGAGGTGGAACTGCTGGCACAGGAGTGATGGGAGAAATCCGCCTCCATCCGCGTTCGTCCGCGTCCGAACTCCGGGCCACCGCCGAGGCCGGCGCCAACATCGCGCTGACCAAATACTGGGGCAACGCCGACGCCGACCTGCGGATTCCGGCCAATGATTCGGTCTCCATCACCCTGGACCGCGCCCGTACGGTCACCACCGTCGCCTTTCGGCCCGACCTACCGGAGGATGAGGTGACGGTGGACGGCAGGGCGCTGACCGGCCCGGCCTGGGAGCGGGTATCCCGCCATCTGGACCTTTTGAGAGGACGGGCGGGTATCGCCTGGCGCGCGCAGGTCGTCTCCCGCAACAACTTCCCGGCGGGCGCGGGGATCGCCGCCTCCGCCTCCGGCTTCGCCGCACTGACGCTGGCTGCTGCCGCCACCCTGGGCCTGGCCTTCTCCCCCCGCGATCTGAGCCGTCTGGCCCGACGGGGCTCCGGCTCCGCCGCCCGCTCCGTCTTCGGCGGATTTGTCCTTCTGCACACCGGCGTCCGGGATGAGGACGCTTTCGCCGAACCCCTCTATGCCCCCGATTGGTGGGACATCCGGGACCTGATCGTTGTCGTCTCCCGGGCCGAGAAAGCGGTGCCCTCCGGCGAGGGACACCACCTGGCGCCGACCAGCGCCCTTCACCAGGCGCGGGTGGCGCGTGTGGCTGAACTGAACCGGCAGTTGCTGGACGCGCTGTCCCGCCGGGATTTCGCCGCCCTGGGCCAGGTCGCCGAAGAGGACGCGCTGCTGATGCACGCGGTGATGATGACTTCCCGCCCGTCCCTCATCTACTGGCTCCCGGAGACCCTCGCCGTCATCCATCGGGTTCAGGCTTGGCGGCGGGAGGGCATAGAGGCCTACTTCACCATAGACGCCGGGCCCAACGTCCACGTCCTGACCCTGCCACCGTATGCCGACCGGCTCCAGGCCGACTTGCGGGCCCTGCCCGGCGTCCAGGACGTCATCCCCTGCCGCCCCGGCCCGGGGGCCTCCGTCATCCCCAACCCTGCGGAGTAGCCCATGCGCCCTGCGCCCTGCTCCCTGCTCCCTGCGCCCTGCGCCCTGCTCCCTGCGCCATGAGACCTGCGACCTGCTTCCTGCTATCGGCTTTCTGCTTCCTGCTCCTCCTCTCCGCCTGTGCGCCGTCCGACTCCGCCTCGGCGACCGACCGGACGGCCTACGTCCCGCCCACCCTGGCGCCGCTGGCGACGGCGACCCCGTCGCCGACGGCGACGCCCACCCCGTCGCCCACGCCGACCCCTACCCCTACGCCGACGCCGACGGCCACTCCGACCCCGACACCCACCCCCACCCCCCGGCCGACGGCGACACCGACACCGACCCCCACCCCCATCTGCGCCGATGTCGCTGGTCGGGTGGAGGTCGGCTCGTATCCCAGCCGGGTCCTGGGCCGAACGGCGACGTACCGGATTTATCTCCCCCCGGGCTACGACTCGTCCACCGCGTCCTATCCGGTGCTCTACCTCCTTCACGGTTACCCCTACGACGAGACCCACTGGGATCGGCTGGGGGTGGACGAGGCCGCCGAAACGGGCATCTGCTCGGGGGCCTACCCGCCCTTCCTCATCGTCTTGCCCAACTGTGACCCGGCTCCCGAGGGGATTTTCGTCCGCACCAGCGGGGGGGACTTCTCGGTGGAGGGGCTGATCGTCAACGAACTGGTCCCGTACATTGACCGGACCTATCGCACCTGGGGCACCCGGGAGGGGCGGGCCATCGGCGGCATCTCCCGGGGCGGCGTCTGGTCGCTGGAGATTGCCTTCCGTCGCCCGGACGTCTTCGCCATCGTGGGCGCGCACAGCCCGGCCCTCACCGTCAACTATCCGCTCCCGGCCTACGACCCGTTCAACCTGGTGGCCCAGTCGTCGGTGGCCTCCCTGCGCATCTGGCTGGACGCCGGCAACACCGACTGGGCCTGGGTCGGTGCCAACCGGATGCACCAGGTGCTGACGGAGCGGGGGATTCCCCACGAATACGCCGTCGGCGAGGGAAGCCACGCCGACGATTACTGGTCGCGAATGATACCGACGTATCTGGCCTTCTATACCGCCGCCTGGGCCGGGGGGCCGCCCACGCCCACCCCCGGGCCGTAATCCATGTGGCGCAAGATCCCATCTTGCGCCGTAACTACCTACCCTGATGGCTGGGATGCCCACTTCCGCCCGCCGCTGAAGCGGCAGGCTCAGATACCAAAGCCCTGACGGGCTATCCGGAAGCCCCTGAAAGGGCTTCGCATCTGAGCCAGGGGCTTTTCGCCCAATGGGGCGAACATTTGCCCCCACCCCCCTTTATCCCCCCTCCCCCATCGCTGCGCTTGGGGGAGGGGGGAAGGGGAAGGGTTTTGCGGCGGCCTTCGGCCGCCG
>CALDFY010000351.1 GCA_937942115.1 uncultured Anaerolineae bacterium
CCCTCCCCTCTCCCGAACTTCGTTCGGGAGAGGGGAGGGGTTGGGGGAGGGGTGAGGCCTCTCCCCTCTCCCGAACTTCGTTCGGGAGAGGGGAGGGGTTGGGGGAGGGGTGAGGCCTCTGCCGCCGAAGGGCGAGTGGGAGAGAGGAGGGGTAAGGGGTGGGGTGAGGGCCGGAATTGGGCATCCCCCGCTCCCCGAAAAACCTGCACTTGTCAGAGGGGGTAGGGAGGGGTTTTGCGGCAGCCGAAGGCCGTCGCGAAACCTCTCCTCATTCCCTCCCCCTGCCCGCCGCCGAGGGCGAGCGGGCGAGGGGAGGGGATGGAATGGGGTTTTGAGGGCGGCGGCGAAGCCGCCCTCAAAACCCCCTCCCCGCTTCTGGGAGGAGATGAGGGGGCAAGTTCCTCAGGCGATTGCCTAAATAATTTGTTAGACTGCAAAAGCGGCGGGCTCGGGTAAAAGCCCTGACGGGCTGTCCGAAGGCCCCCGAAGGGGGCTTCGCATCTGAGCCAGGGGCTTTTTAGCCGCTGGCGTAGATTTTTCCGCGTCCTCCCCTTATTACAATCGGCCGGGGAGCCCGCGAAGGCTCCCCGGCCAGCAAACCGCCATATCCCGCCGCTACGGGCAGACGGTGTCCCGGTAGGAGACTTTCTCCGCGCTGACCTCCAGGATGACGGCGCACTTCTTGGGGTTGTGCTGCGCGTCAAAGGAGATGTCCCCCGACACCACCGAGAAGGTGCCCTTCTCCATCGTCTGGGCGACCTTCACCGGGTCATCCGTCCCGGCCTGCTGGATGGCCTGGAAGAGGATATTGGCCGCGTCGTAGGCCAGGGCCGCCAGCGCGTCCGGCACCGAGCCGTACTTGGCCTGGTACTTCTTCACGAACTCCTGGACCACCGGCCGGGTGTCTTCGGAGGAATAGTGGTTGGTGAAGAAGCCGCCCGCAGTTGCCGCCTTGTCCAGGGCGGGGGAGTCCCAGCCATCGCCGCCCAGTTTGGCCGCCTTGATGCCCATCTGGTTGGCCTGCGCCGCAATGACGTTGACGGTGGAGTAGTAGTCGGGCAGGTAGAGAATATCCGGATTGGCGTCCTTGACCTTGGTCAGGATGGCGGTGAAGTCGGTGTCGCCTGCGGTGTAGGTCTCCCAGACCACCACCTTCCCGCCGCCCTTCTCAAAGGCGTCCCGGAAGAACTCGGCCAGGCCGCGCACGTAGTCGTTGCCCTGGTCCAGCAGGACGGCCGCCGTCTTGGCGTTCAGTTTCTGCAGGGCGAACGTGGCGGCTACCGTTCCCTGGAACGGGTCAATGAAGCAGGCGCGGAAGACCGTGGGCTTGGCATTGCCCGCCTCGTCAATTGTCACTTTGGGGTTGGTGGAAGTGGGGCTGATCTGGAGAACCTTGTTGGCCGTGGCAATTTCGGAGACGGGGATGGAGGCCTTGGAGCAGACCTCGCCGATGATGAACTTCACCTGGTCCTGGCTGATGACCTTGTTGGCCGCGCTGGCTGCGGGTTCGGCCTCGCACTGGCTATCCTCCACCACGGTCTCAATCTTTCTCCCCAGGACGCCGCCCTTGGCGTTCCACTCATCCACGGCCAGCAGGGCGCCATCGCGGGTAGAGGCGCCGAAGGTAGCGACGTCGCCGCTCAGAGGGGCCAGGATGGCGACTTTGAGGGCTTTGGGGGCAGGCCTGCAGGCCGCCACCATGGTGGCCAGCACCACCACTACGGCGAGAATTGCGAACGAACGCTTAGCCATCTCTCTCCTCCTTCTCTATCGTGAATAGTGGGGATAAATGGTGGGATATAGAGACGGTTGGGCAAGGGATGTTCTCTTCTCCTCGCGCGCACCTCCTCCGGCGTGGATTTCTTGCAAAGGGGGAAAGAGTGGGTTCGGGAGGCCCCCCGCAAGATCGCCTTTTATTGTATCGCAAAGTGGTGAGTTGTCAAGTGCAGGTGGAACGTCGGGCGGCGGCCCGAAGGGCCGCCGCCGCAACGCCGTCGCTGGCTTGCCGCTCAGATGGGGGGCCAACCCCAGAGACTACCGGTTCCGCAGCACAATGGGCAGATAGAGCCGGTACACCGGATCAATCCAGGCCGGGACGCCTCCGTGCCCGAACGGCGGCGGATTCGGATGGGGGTAATTCTCCCGCGCGTCCGGCGTCCCGTCGCCGTCGGAATCCAAGTCCAGGTAGTTGGGGATGCCGTCCCCGTCCACGTCGTTATCCCGGCAGTTCGGGGTGCCATCCCCGTCGGTGTCCAGGGCGGTGTCGGTGCAGAAATAATCGGTGCTGGCGATGTATTCGTTCGCCGTGGGGATGCCATCCCCGTCATCATCCGGGTCCCGGTAGTCCGGGAAGCCGTCGCCGTCGCTATCGCGGCCTGCCTGGGGACAGGTTTCATTATTCGTGGGCGGGCTGGTGCATCCGGCCTCCATCCAGTCCGGGATGCCGTCGCCGTCGGAGTCGGCGTCCGCATAGTTCGGCTGGCCGTCTCCATCTATATCCCCGCCACCTTCCACCGAATCCGGGATGCCGTCGTTGTCCGAGTCGGTGTCCAGATAATCCGGCTGGCCGTCGCCGTCGGTGTCGCCGGAGCCCTCCACGACGTCCGGGATGGTGTCCTGGTCGGCGTCATAGGTGAAGTTGACCTCGGCGACCTGGTAGCGGCCGTAGGGGCCGGTCTGGACCCACTGGGGGATGAGGACGTCGCCGGAGATGGGGTCGGTGGCTGTCAGGCCGTCCCAACTGAAGCGGACGGCGCCGGTATAGATGCCCTGCAGGTAGACCTGGACGGTGGGGGTCAGGTAGGAGATGAGGGTGCCATCGGCAGTGACCTCAAATTCGCGGATGCCCACCCAGGTGCGGATGTCGGAGTACTGGATGCTGGATTTCCCCCAGATGCCGGAGTTGTAGGCGGGGGCGGGTGAATAGACCGGCAGGTCCACCAGCCACCCCGTGCCGCTGGCGACGATGCGCGCGCTGATCCCCTGGGTGATGGGGACAGGCGAGGCAACGGTACCGGTCACCACCTCCACCGCGCCGTACCAGACCTGGAGGACGCGCAGGCCGTTCGGCTGGGACAGGTTGTTATCCGTGTGAAGAGTATACCGGTCTACAGGGGCGGTATCCAGCGAGTAGATGGCATAAGTCCCATTCCCCTGGACGGTGTTGTTTTTGAGGATGGGGATGGAGACGATGTCGTCGTCTGCCCGGGCCGGGCTGTAGGTGTCCCCGAAATCGGGGATGTTGTAGATGCCGTAGGACGTGTTGTTGGCGACCGTATTGCCCGTGATCAGCGGCGATGCGCCGACGTTGTAGATACCTATACCGGTGTTGGCAGTGATGACGTTTCCAGCAAAGAGATTATCGTAGCCGCCCGCCAGGGTCGGGATGTCGCCGGGGGGCTGATGGGTGCGGTCGTTGACGACCGCAGCTTGGGGAGCACAGCGGGCGCCGTTGCCCTGGATCGTGTTTTCCAGAATCTGATTGCCATGCGGCGGGGCGAAGGGGTCAGTGGACGGGTTGTTTCCACCCCGCAGGTGCAGGCCGTAGCAACCATTGCCCGCGATGAGGTTGCCCTGGACGACGTTGTTGTGGGCGCCTCGCTGAATGATGATGCCCTTGTTCACATTGTTCAGGATGGCCGAATGGACGATGGTGTTATGATGGGCCGGGGTAATGACCGTTGTCGGCTGCGTGATAAATGAAGCGGAGACCAGAATCCCGTCATCGGTATTCCAGGCTATCAGACAGTTGGTGATGAGGTTCCCCGACGCGCCGTTGGTCAGCAGGATACCGGTGGTGTTGCTGACGAAACGGGAGTTGCGGACCGTGGCGTTGTTCCCGTGAATATCCAGTCCCCAGCAACCGGTGCAATCCACGTTGCGGATTTCCAGCCCGTCTACCAGGACGTTATCGGCCCGAATCCAGAGACCCATCGCGCCGGTCCGGGTGAGGTTTTCGCCGTTGATGACGACGTCGGGGATGCCGTCCCCGTTGCGGTCGCCGATGATGTGGACGGCAGTGCGGGTGATGGAGGGCAGAGACCGGACGCCGTCACCGGGATTGTACGTGAGCGTAATGGTATAATTATCCGCAAAGGTGATGGTGACCGGCTCCGTCCCGCCAGTGCGGTTAGCCTGAGCGATGGCTTCCCGAAGGGAGCAATAGGTATCCGCGCAACTGCCGGTCCACTCATCCGCAGCCGTGTTCACATAGATGATTGTTCCCTGGGCCTGAACGGGAGCGGGAGTGCGCAATGCTCCAACAAGGATGAGGACGATAAAGACAGCACCGATGAAGGTTCCCAGGGCCAGCGACAGACGAGACGAATGCCCCATTTCCACCTCCTCGTTTAGGAAACGTGCCGGGCATCTGGGGAAACGCCCGGCACGTGCCTTGTTACGGATAGACTGACTCAGTTTGTCCTGAACGCAGGCCGCCAGGCCTGTCCCTCACCCCACTTCCGGCCCTTCGGGCCACCCCCTCCCCTGTCCTGTAGGGCAGGCCGCCAGGCCTGTCCCTCACCCCCTCCGGCCCTTCGGGCCACTCCCTCCCCTGTCCTGTAGGGCAGGCCGCCAGGCCTGTCCCTCAC
>CALDFY010000352.1 GCA_937942115.1 uncultured Anaerolineae bacterium
GGCCGAAGGCCGCCGCAAAACCCTTCCCCTTCCCCCCTCCCCCAGCGCAGCGATGGGGGAAGGGGGATAAAAGGAGGTGGGGGTAAATGTTCGCATCATTGGGTGAAAAGCCCCTGGCTCCGATGCGAAGCCCCTTTCAGGGGCTTCCGGATAGCCCGTCAGGGCTTTGGTATCTGAACCTGCCGCTTCAGCAGCGGGCGGAAGTGGGCATCCCAGCCATCAGGGTAGGTGGTTACGCGGCAGCTTCTTTTGGCTGGGCAGAAGGCCATTTTCGGCAATTTTATAACAGCCCACCCTGAAAAGGGACACGGCCTGAGGAGCCTCGCCCCGAGGGCTCGCCCGGAGCGCCGCTGGGGGTGGGATGAGGCGCCGGTTATGCATTTTGGCGCGCTTGTGTTATACTTACCCTGAACCCACGCACAGCCAGGAGGGGAAAGACCGATGAAACTCCGAGAAGTGCTCCAGTTGATTGACGGCAAAGTCCTCACCCGCAACACGGATCTGGACCTGGAGGTCAGGATGGGGTGCGGCGCCGACCTGATGAGCGACGTTCTGGCCTTCACCCACGAGGGGACCCTTCTGATGTCGGGCCTGACCAACCCGCAGGTGGTGCGGACGGCGGAGATGGCCGGCATCCAGGCCATTGTCTTCGTGCGGGGGAAAATCCCCCCACCGGAGACCATCGCGCTGGCCGAAGAGAAAGGCATCGCCCTGCTGGCCTCCAAGTACACCATGTTTGAAACCTGCGGCCGGCTCTACAAGGCCGGCCTCCCCAGTTGTGGCCTCTTTGAGAGCAGTCTGAAACGCTGGCGGGAATTCTTCGGCGAAGAGTAGGCAGGTTCGTTCGGTGAGCGCTCCTCTTTCTGCCCAACAAAAGCGGGAAGTCACCCGGCTCCAGGAATTGGTCTACGAACTGCGGGTGCGGGACGCGATGACCACCCGCCTCATCACCGTCACCCCGCAGACTACCATCGCCGAGTTCCGGGAAGTCCTGCGCGTCAACCGCATCTCCGGCACGCCGGTGGTGCAGGAAGGCCGGATGGTCGGCATCATCAGCATAGAGGACCTGATCAAAGCCCTGGCAGCCGGACAAATGAACGCCACCGTCGGCGAAAAGATGACCCCCAACCCGGTGACCCTTTACGATGACGAACCTCTGATCCACGCTGTCGGCAAGTTCTCCAGCCTCGGCTACGGCCGCTTCCCGGTCATCAACCGGCAGGGGGACCTGGTGGGGATTCTGGTGCAGGGGGACATCGTCCGGGCCCTCCTGCGCCAGTTGGAAGTGGAGTACCACGAAGAGGAAGTCCGGCGCTATCGCGCCAGCCATATCTTTGAGGACATCCTGGCCGACCAGGTGACCCTCCGCTTCCGCTACCGGGTGGCCGGGGGGGACTTTGAGCGCGCGGGGGAGGCCTCCAGCCGTCTCAAAAAGACCCTCTCCCGCCTGGGAATTCACCCCCGCATCGTCCGCCGGGTCGCCATCGCCGCCTACGAGGCCGAGATGAACATCGTCATCTATACCGACGGCGGGGAATTGATCGCGGAGGTGGACCCCAAACAGGTGTACCTGGTAGCGGTAGACCAGGGCCCGGGCATCCCGGACATCCAGAAGGCGATGGAGCCGGGCTTTTCCACCGCCCCGGAGTGGGTGCGGGAGATGGGGTTCGGCGCCGGTATGGGCCTCCCCAACATCCAGAACTGTACGGACGAGATGCGCCTGGAGTCCACCGTCGGCGTGGGCACCCGGCTGGAGATGGTCATCTACCTGGATTCGGCCGGCCGGCCCTGTTCCTCGTTGTGACGATGCGATGGCAAACCGGAGAGCCGTACCGGTCGCTCTTCTCCTCCTGGGCCTCTCGCTATTGACCTGCCGACCCCCGGGCCTCACCCCGCCCGAGGTGCCCCGGCCGTCCCCCGAACCTCTCACCGGGACGGTCGCCGTCCCTGCCCTCCTCGTATCTCCGGAAGGGACGCCTCCCGCTCCAACGACAGTCCCCTCTCCCCTCACCGAATATCCCCTGACGGCTACCTGTACGGTCCCATCCGCCTCTGCTTCTCTGTCCCCGACTCCGGTTCCGGCGAGGACGGCCCGGCCTTCCCCCACCTCGTCCCCCGCGCCGCCGCCCTCACCCTCCCCGATGTCCCCACCGCCCCCGACCGTTCCCCCCTCCGGCCTGGTCGCCGTCTGGGAGGGGACGGTCACCCTGAACGCTTACGACTGGGAGCGGGCACTGGTCCCCACCGCCCCCGACGACCCCATCTACCCCCACCCCCGTCTGGACTTCGGCGCGGTGGGTGGACCGGCCCTCCGGTCTTACCGCGCCGTCTTCATCCAGAACGACTCCGTCCAGTTGGTGGTGCTCCCCGACCTGGGAGGGCGGATCCTCCGCTGGACCGACCGGACGACCGGGCGGCAACTCTTCTACGCCAACCCGGTGGTCAAACCCACCCACTGGGGCTACCGGGGGTGGTGGCTGGCGACCGGCGGCATGGAGTGGGCCTTTCCGACGGAGGAACACGGACTGATAGAGTACCGTCCCTGGGAGTACCGGCTGATGAGGGACGGGGTCTATCTGCGGGGTGTGGACGACCGGACCGGACTGGTCGCCGAGGTGACGGTCCGGCTGGAGCGGGACACCAGCCGCGTAGTGGTCTCTCCACGCGTTTCCAACCCCACCGCCGAGGCGCGGCGGTTTCAGTTCTGGGCCAACGGGATGCTGGCCCTCTCCGACTTCAACGCCCCCTCCGGCGACCTGACCTTCGTCCTGCCGGTCTCCGAGGTGATCGTCCATTCCACCGGGGACGGTTCCCTCCCTGGCCCGGGCGGATGGATGGCATGGCCGGTTCACAACGGGCGGGATTTCCGCCGCTACGGGGAGTGGCATTCGTACCTGGGGGTCTTCGCGCCCCAGGCCGCCGATGCGGGCTTCGCCGGCGCGTACGACCTGCAGGCCGACCAGGGGATGGTGCGGGTGGCCCCCTCGTCCATCCGGGGGGTGAAAATTTTCTGCCTGGGCGACCTGCCATCCGACCTGTGGACGGACGACGGGAGCCGGTACTTTGAACTCTGGGGCGGGCTGACGGCCACGTTCTGGGACGACGCGACGCTTGGTCCGGGCCAGAGCGTGAGTTGGACCGAGTACTGGTACGCGGTGAGTGGCATGGGAGGCTACACCTGGGCGAACGCCGAGGGGGCCGTGCGGGTGACCCCGCTGGGGGACGGGGCGGAGGTGGCAGTGGAGACGGTCCGGCCGCTGGCGGTGACGGTGGTGCTGCGGCGAGGGAGCGAAGAGGCGGCCCGCTGGGTGGCCGAGGTAGGTCCGGGGCGGCCGTTCCGCGCCATCGGCGGCGCGGGCGGTGGGCCGTGGACCGTCCAGGTCATCGGTCCGGGTGGGGTGCTGATCCAGACGCCGTGAGAAATCGTAGGGACGGGGCTTGCCCCTGCCCCCACAGGCATCAATTGAAGGCCGGGTTTGGTTGCCCCCTCCCGCTGCCCCGGGCGCTTTTCCTCACCCCACCCCCGCCGCCTCCGGCGGCGCCCCCTCCCCTCTCCTGACTTTTGTCAGAAGAGGGGCCGGGGGTGAGGCAAGGGCCGGGGAGGCTGACGTTCAATCAGCGCCTGGGGCAACCGCAAGGGTTGCCCCTACACCCCCTGCCCTCTGATAAAAAAGAATTGCGGCGGCAAAGCCGCCGCAATTCTTTCCACCTGTACGGTTGGGACGGTTTGACTGCCCAGCGCGTAAAGGCTTTTGGATTTCTTTGCGCTCTTTGCAACTGGAACAGTTCATAAGTGGTTTATTGCCTTGCCGCAACTTTTTTAAGCAATCTCCTGCAAGCGGGAGAGGGGAAGGGGCCAGAGGGAGGGGTGAGGCCCATCACCTGGCAGGCGATAAGACAGACGTCTGGAATTTTTCACGCCTTCCAAAAGTGTCGCCCATTTCGTTCAGAAAATGAACCATCCCGTGCCTGACTGCGAACGTTTGGAACTGCACGGTTGCGGCGGCCCTACTCCTCCTCCAGAAGCCCCGCCTGCAACGCGTAGCGAACCAGTTCCGCACGGGTGTGCAGCCCTAATTTGGCCATCAACCGCGCCCGGTAGGTTTCCACCGTCTTGACGCTGAGGTACAGCGCGTCGGCGGCCTGCTGGTTGGTGTAGCCTAAGGCAATCAGCCGGAGCACCTCCCGCTCCCGAGGGCTCAGAGAGACCTCCCCTCCCTGCGCTTTCGGACGCGCGCTCCGGTCCACCATCTCCTCCAGAAGCCGCCGGGCATGCTCGGGATGCAGATAGACTCCGCCGTGATACACGGTGCGGATGGCGGAGAGGAGTTCCTCCGCCGCCGCCCGCTTGAGGACGTACCCGGCCGCGCCGACCCGCAGCGCTTCCCGCAGGTATTCCTCATCCTCGTACATCGTCAGCATCAGCACGCGCGTCTCCGGGGAAGCCTCCCGGACGCGCGGCAGCACCTCCAGCCCCCCCAACCGGGGCATCGCCACGTCCAGCAGCAGCACATCCGGCCGCAGGTCCCGCACCCGTGCCAGCACCTCCGCGCCGTCCCGGGCCTCGCCCACCACCTCTATATCCGGCTCCGCGCCCAGGAGCATCCGCAGCCCCGCCCGCAGGACGGCGTGGTCATCGGCAATCATCACCCGAATCCGTCCCATTTTTTCCCCAGGCGAGGTGACGGTCACCTATTGGCACCTCCAGCAGGACCGTTGTCCCGGCCCCCGGGGCGGATTCCACCGTCAGGCGGCCACCGACCAGGGATGCCCGCTCCGCCATCCCGGAGAGCCCCAGGCGCCCCTGCCGCTGCGCCGCCATCACCGTCTCCATGTCAAATCCCTCCCCGTCGTCCTCCACAATGAGGACAACGGTATCCCCGCGCCGCTCCAGGACGACGCTCACGTGTCGGGCTCCAGCGTGGCGGGCGGCGTTGGTCACCGCCTCCTGCGTAATGCGATAGATGGCCGTCTCCACGGCCTCCGGCAGCCGGACCGAATCCAACCCCACCACTTCCAGGTCCACCGTCATCCCCAGGCGGGCCCGACAGCCCTGGATGTAGCGGGCGAGGGCCGGCACCAAACCCAGGTCATCCAGCACGCTGGGCCGCAGTTCCACCGCCAGATTGTGCATCGCGTCCAGCGTCCCGCTCACCACCTCCCGCATCCCGGCGACCAGGGAGCGGACCTCCTCCAGCGATTTTGCGTTCTCCATCAACCGCAGGCTGACCAGGAGCGAGGTCAGCGCCTGCCCCGCCTCGTCGTGGAGTTCCCGCGCGATCCGCCGCCGCTCCTCCTCCTGCGCCGTCATCAGCCGGTAGAGGAGTTCCCGTCGGACCGCCTCCTTCTGCCAGACCTCTTCCCAGAGCCGGGCGTTTTCTATGCCGATGCCCACTTGCTGCCCCACCGCCTCCAGCAACCCGAGGTCCTCCAGGCCGACCTCCCCCCGTCCCGTCAAACTGAGTACCCCGACCGACTTTTCCTTAACCCGCAGCGGGACGATGGCGTGGTAAATGGGCGATGCTCCGTCTCCCCCACAGAGGGGACAGGACGGGCAGTCCGCCGACGGCACCGAGAGGACGGTGGGGTGCCCTCGGGCGCGGGTGGCCAGACAGGCGGCGCATCGGGGACACTTGCGCAGGTCAACTCCAGGGAACGAATCTGTCCAGAAGGATGCCTGAATCCGGCATTCCTCTTCCCGCCCCATCAGACAGACCCATCCCCCCTGCGCGCCCAGGGCCGCGACGGTCTCCTCCAGCACCTCTACCAGCGCCCGCTCCGGTTCGGTCGGACCGGCCAGAACGCGGGAGACCCGGTAAAGTGTGGAGAGTTCCCGGTTGCGCCGGAGCAGGTCCTGGTTGAAGGCCTCCATCTCCCGGCGGGAGCGGTCCAACCGTGCTACCATCTCGTTAAATGCCCTTTGCAGATGTCCGATTTCGTCGTCGGCCCAGGGGGTCACCCGCTGGGAGAGGTCGCCCTCCGCCACCCGTCGGGTCGCCTCTTCCAGCGCCCGGACGGGCCGGGTGAGGAGCCATGTCAGCAAACTGCTCAGCCCGACCCCCAGCAGGGAGACCCCCAGCGTCGTCAACAGGAGGCGCCAGGTGGCCGCCCCCACCGTTGCCCGGAGCCGCCGGTAGGACATCCCTATCCGTACGACCCCGGCCCGGCCCCCGAACACCGGCATCGCCACGTCCTGAATCAGTCCCTCCTCCGTTTGAAAGACTTCCCAGTGGTACGGCTCTCCGGCCGCCACGCCGTTGGCCGTCAACAGGTCCGGCGGGAAGCCTCCCTCAAAGGAGTGGGCCAGGAGATTTCCCTGGGGGTCCACCACGAACGCGTAGCGCACATCCTCGTTGTTCCGGACGGTCTCCCGCGTCAGGACGTAGAGGCTGTAGAGGTTGTTGGTCAGGATGAGGTCGGTGCTGCGAAAGGCCAGGTCGCGGGCGATGGAGAGGGCACGCTGTTCCAGTTCCCGCTCCATACTGCGGGCCAGTATCGTCCGGGTCTGAAGGGTCAGGCCCAGGCTGAGGACGGCGATCATCAGCAGGGCAATGCCCATGATCTTGACCCGCAGGCTGACCCGGCTGATGGCCGTCCAGAGGCGATCCAAGAAGCGCTGAAGTCGGCCCATCACTTCAGTCCCCCCACCACCACATCCAGGACTGCCTGTGCCGAATCGTAGAGGCTCTCGTTCCCTGGGACGAACCGGTCCACCCCCAGCAGGGCCAGGACCTCCTGCCCCTCCCGGCTCCGGTCCATCTCCAGGAGGACGGCACGCAGTCGGGCCCGCAGGTCCGGGTCCAGCCCCAGCGGCGCAACGACGGGCGGCGCGCCGAAGGGCTCCGACTCCCAGAGGACGCGCGTCCGCTCCCGATAGAAGGCATCCCGTTCCAGCAGCGCCTGATAGACCAGGCTATCCACCGCCGCGCCGTTCACCCATCCCTCGGCCACCGCCCGGACGGAGTTATCGTGGCTATAAGTGAAGAGGGTGCGGGAGAAGAACTCCTCCGGCGTCTCGCCGCCGGACTTCAGGAGGGCCAGTGCGGCCATGTAGCCGGAGAGGGAGAGGGGGTCGGTAAACGCAAAAGTAGTGCCCCGCAGGTCCCCCCACTGCCGGGCGGGGCTATCGGCCGGGACGATGATGTAGGACTGGTAGGTGGTCTGGCCGCCCACCTGGGGGACGGCCAGCGGGTCCATCCCGAACTCCTGCCGACCCCGGACGTAGGCCCCGGTGCAGATGAAGGCCAGGTCCACCTGACGGGTGCGGATCAGTTCGTTGGTCTCGGCATAGGTGGCCCGCTGGACCAGTTCCACGGGCCGGCCCAACTGCTCGCTCAGGTACTCGGCCAGGCGGTCATAGGTATGGAGGGTGCTTTGGGGGGAGAGAATGGCAGCGACGGCGACGCGCAGGGGGGGCGGGCCTGAGGGGGGCGGGGGCGAAGTGGGAGAAGGCTCCGCCGCCTTCAGGCTGACCTGGCGGTAGGCGGGTTGGGCGCAGGCCGTCAGCAACAGAATGCCTGCCAGGAAGACGAGGATGTTCTGGCCGAATTTCATGCAGGAACCTCTGGAAACGGGTAAGAGTTCTGCGGACAACCTTTAGGGCCATCCGGACGGTTGGAAGAGTCCATCTCACTCACATGATACCCGTTTCCCGCCGGATTGCAATCGCAGGCGCGCGTACAACAGCCCAAGGCCGCTGGTAGTCAGCCACGCAGCGCAGCGGAGTGGCGTTTCAAAACGGCACTCCACTTCGCTTCGTGCCTTACTACGAACGAGTCAGCACGGGACTTCACTTCGTTCCGTGCCTCACTACGAACAGTCCACTATCGCGGCATTACCGCCGGGCAGATAGAGAGCCGCTCCCGCAACTTTTCCGGTAACCTCGGGTCCTCCAGGGAGACACCCAACCGGTCTGCCAGGAAGCAGCAGAAGCGCTGCTCCTCTATGTCGCCGTTCGCGTCCTGGAAGCAGGCCTCCAGGGCCTCCACCGCTTTCCCCTGATTGGCCGCCGTGAAGATGGCATCCGCTTTCATCTCACACCTCCTCCTGCCCATTCGGCTCTTGTAAAAGGGAGAGCACCGGCTCTTCCTCCTCTACACACGCTCCCTCGCCCAGCAACTTTCGTTCCAGCCGGGCGATGCGCTCCTCCAGTTCCAGGTAGCGGTGGCCCATTTCCTCCAGGGCACCCGCCAGCGGGTCGGTGATGCGGCCGTGCTCCAGCGCGGTCTCCGGGCGGGCGCCGTTGCCCAGCCGGGCCACGTGGGCGGGCACCCCCACCACCGTCGCGTAGGCCGGCACCGACCGCACCACCACCGAGCCCGCGCCGATGCGGGCGTGCTCCCCCACCGTGATGGGCCCCAGCAGGATGGCCCCCGAGCCGATGACCACCCCGTTGCAGACCGTGGGGTGTCGCTTCGTCTTCTGGCGGCTGGTCCCGCCCAGCACCACCCCCTGGTACATAATCACATCATCCCCGACCTCCGCTGTCTCCCCGATGACCACCCCCATCCCGTGGTCAATGAAGACGCGCCGCCCGATGCGCGCGCCGGGGTGAATCTCCACCCCCGTCAGCGCCCGGTTCAGGTGGGAGACCAGGCGGGCCAGCAGGTAGCGGCGCTTCCGCCAGAGAAAATGGGCCATCCGGTGCAGCCACAGCGCGTGCACCCCCGGATAGCAGAGGATAACCTCCCACTTTGACCGGGCCGCCGGGTCGTTCTCCAGCGCCGCCTGGATGTCTTCCCGAAACCGCTCTATCGCGTGACGAATTCCTTCAGGCACCCACGTACCTGGCATAGACTCCTTTCGCCTCCGCCTCATTCACGGCCCCCTTCACCAGGGTCCGGCCGTCGGCGAAGACCGTGATCTCGTAGGGCTCGGCCCGAAACCGAAGCAGATACTCGTTCTGAAAGACCTCACCGACCCTTCTCAGCCGGTCGGCCAGACGTTCCAGCAGGATGTGGCCGTTCCCGTGCGGGGTAATCTGGAAAGCGCCCTCCCCGCAGAGTTCCACCACCCGGTCGGCCTCCCGCGCGGCCAGGAAGTCAAACCGGCCCTCGTCGCAGGCCGGACAGCGGCGATCTCCCTTGCGGAGCGAGAGCACTTCCCACACCCCTTCCCAGACGTCCACAAAAACCAGCGGTGGGTCGGGTTCCACTTGTCCGGTGAGCACCTTCAGCGCCTGGACCACCTCCAGCGAGGCGACGACATTCACCGCCGCCCCCAGGACGCCGACGGTGTCGCAGGTGGGCGTCGTCCCCGGCGCAGGTTTCTTGAGAAGCATACACCGGAAACAGACGGTCCGGCCGGGCAGGAAGGTCGTCGTCATCCCGTAGGTGGCGACGACGGCGCCGTAGACCCAGGGCCGCCGATGCTTGACGCAGACGTCGTTGATCAGGTAGCGGGTCTCAAAGTTGTCCGTCCCGTCCACCACCAGGTCCACCCCGTCCAGCAGCCGCTCCGCGTTGCGGGGGGCCAGGTCGGCCACCACCGGCTCCACCCGGACCTCGGAGTTGATGCGGGCCAGTTTGTTCGCCGCGGCGACGGCTTTGGGCAGGCCCGCCGTCACGTCCGTTTCGTCAAAGAGGACCTGCCGCTGGAGGTTGTGCAGTTCCACCACGTCCCGGTCAATGAGGCGCAGGAAGCCGACGCCGGCGCGGGCCAGTCCGTCGGCGATGACGGTGCCCAGCGCGCCGCAGCCGACAACGGCGACGCGGGCGGCGCGCAGCCGCTCCTGCCCCTGGGGGCCAATTTGGGGCAGGAGGACCTGCCGGGCATAGCGGTTCTGTGGTGCAGGATTCATCTTGCCCTCCGCAGGCTGAAGCCTGCGCTACAGACCCCTCCGCAGGCTGAAGCCTGCGCTACAGACCCCTCCGCAGGCTGAAGCCTGCGCTATCGGTCGGATCATCGCTCGGCATCAGCGGCGGCGCGTCAGCGCCGTCCGCTGCATGCCGTTATCAGGCGCCGTCACTTTGTGCCATGAGGTTTGCTCCGGCCGGAATGCAACACAACGAAATGCGTTCAACGAGTCGTCTCCCAATCCATACCAGGGACAACATCACAGGAACTTCAATCAGCGGCCCGATGACCGTGGACACAGCCACCATCGGTGAGGCGGCAAAGGCGGTAAGGGCCAACGCAATGGACAACTCAAAATTCCGCCCGGTTACATGGAATCCAACTGTAATGGACTTGTCCATCGGCAGTCGCATAACAAAGCAGGCGGAGAGTGTGCCCACAAAGAATAACGTGAAGAAGAATAGCGCCAACGGCAAAATCATATAGCCAATCAGCGCCGGAGCCTGGAGGATGGCTTCCCCTTTCAGGACAAACATCAAAACCAGGGTCGCCAGTAGAGCGGTCAGTTGTATCTTCCCGAGCACGGGCGTAAACCGCTCCTGAAACCACTCCTCCCCTTTCACCCTCAAAGCAACTCGCTGGGTAAAGTAAGCCGCAATAAGAGGCAGGCCGAGGTACAGGAAAGTGCTTTCCAGGATCAGCCTGACGGGAAGCGAAACCCTCGTTCCAATGAGCAAGTAAATCCAGAGGGGAACGGACACGATCTGGATCAGGCTGTTCCAAGCCATCAGACTGACGGAGAGCGGGTTGTCGGCGCCGCTCAAATCTGCCCACACGAGAACCATCCCAATACAGGGTGCGATTCCCAGGAGGATCAGACCCGTCCAGAGGTCGGGATAGTTGCGCAAAAAGAGCCATCCGAAGACAAAGAGCAGCAGGGGATTGACCAAGTAATTGAGAAGGATGGACAAGAGGGCCGGTCGTCCTTCTAACGCAGAGCGCCGCAGAGCATGGAAAGGCACTTTGGTCACAGTGGGGTAAATCATCAAGAAAAGACCAAAGGGGATCAGGGGTTCAAGCCTGTGTCCCAGGCCTGGGGCTACCTTGCCCAGAGCAAGACCGGCCCCCATACACAGCAAGATCAATGCGGGAAACGCCTTGTCAAGGAAGGAAAGTTGACTTGCGATTCGTTGCTGGTTCGTCATATCCTGTGCTTCTATGTGGGATAGTTCATCCGGAGGAGCCGCATGGAGTTGGCCAGGATGCCTACATCGGGCAGGGATTGGGCCGCTGCGGCCAGGACTGGGGGCAAAATCCCCAGCGCCGCCAGCGTCAGCCCCACCACGTTATATACCGCAGTAAACGCCAGATTCATCTTGACCACGCCCATCGTCCGGCGCGCCAGGCGAAAAACCTCCGGTACAAGAGCCCAGTCCTCACGCATAAGAGCGACGTGCGCGGCCTCCAGAGCGATGTCCGCGCCCGCTGCCCCCATCGCGATGCCGACATCCGCCTTCGCCAGAGCAGGGGCGTCGTTCACGCCGTCGCCGATCATCACGACGGTGTGCCCCTGGGCCTGGTACTCCTCCACGACCCGAATCTTGTCCTCCGGCAGCAAGCCGGCGCGGTAGGCCACGCCGAGTTGCTCCGCCAGCGGCGCGGCCACCCGTTCATCATCGCCGGTCAGCAGTTCCATATGCTTGACGCCGCCCGCGCGCAGTTCGGCAAGCGCCTGGGGGACCTCGGGGCGGAGGGTGTCGGCAGCGGCCAGGACGCCGATGATTCCGCCGTTACAGGAGACGAACAGGGTTGTCTTGCCCTGCTCTTCCAGTTGCCGCACTTGGGGTAGCGATGCCGCTTCCGGCAGGAGGCGGCGGCTGCCGACGGTCACGACTTCGCCGTTCACCCGGGCCCGCACTCCCAGGCCGGGGACAGCAGTGAAATCCTGAGGCTCAGACAGCGGAAGCCCCCGGGCACGGGCCGCCGCGCGCACGGCTTCGGCCAGCGGATGCTCCGAGTACCGTTCGGCGGAAGCGGCCAGGACGAGAACTTCGTCGGTAGTTCTACCGTCCAGCGCGATCACGTCGGTGATTTGGGGACGGCCCAGTGTCAGCGTGCCGGTCTTGTCCACCAGGACCACGTCGGCGCGTGCCAGTGCCTCAACGTACCGGCCGCCCTTGATCAGCAGGCCGCGCCGGGCGCCCCCGCCGATGGACGCCAGCATCGCCACCGGGGTAGCCAGAGCGATGGAGCAGGAGCACACCACGACCAGGACGGCGGCCGCTGCCAGAGGATTGCGGCTGATGAGCCATGTCAGCGCAGCGATCCCGATGACGATGGGCAGATAATAGGCGCTGAACCGGTCGGCGAAACGCTGCACGTCGGCGCGATGGGCCTCGGCCTCTTCCACCATTTTGACAACGCGCCCAAAAGTCGTATCCGCGCCGACCCGCAGTGCCCTCACCCGCAGGCTGCCCAGTTGGGCGATGGTAGCGGCGAACACGAAGGAACCGGCGGCCACTTCAACGGGCATAGACTCGCCCGTGATGGTTGCCTGGTCCACCGTGGCCCGGCCGGCGAGCACCTCGCCGTCCACCGGAATCCGTTCGCCGGGGCGCACCATCACCGTCTCGCCGACCTGCACATCCGTGACCGGCACTTCTACCTCTGCGCCGTCGCGCTCCACCCGGGCGGTCTGGGGCGCAAGCGCCGTCAGTTCCCGGATGGCCCGGCGGGCACCCGCCGTGGTCGCATTCTCAACGGACTCCCCCACGCGCATAAATAGGACCAGGAGCGCAGCGGTGACCCACTCGCCGACCGTCAACGCGGCGAGCACGCCCAGGGTCATCAGCGTATGGGAGATGATTCGCCCCCGGAGGGTCGCGCGGATTACATTTCGGAAGACAGGCCAGCCGCCCGCGATGACAAGGGCAATGCCGATTGGCAACGGTATGCGCTCGTTGAGCGCCCGAAACAGGCCCAGCCCCTCGCCAGCGACCACGGCGATCAGCACCAGGCCGACCACGAAGGCCAGCAAGGCCAGCGGACGGCGGCTCAGGTTATCTATCGGGCGGGCAAGGGATGCCTCATCGGGCACTGAGTAGTCGCCAGCAGCGGCAACGGCCCGGCGGATAGCCGAGAGGTCCACCTGCCCGGGGTCCAGCCGGATAATGGCCTTTTCTGCCCCCAGCAATACCTGGACCGACTCCACCCCGGGCAGTCCGGCGATGGCCTGCTGGATGTGCCAGGCGCATTCGGCGCAGTCCATCCCCTTGATGGGAATCTCCCATGTTTGTGGACGGGCCATCTATGTTTCCTGACTTATGGCAAGGCTTACAGGCATCCGGTGACGGTCAGGCCGGCCTCTTCCTCGGCGAAGAGGTCGGTGCTCAGGTAGCGTTCGCCCGTGTCGGGCAGGACGGCCACGATCATTTTGCCCGCGTTCTCCGGCCGGGCCGCCACCTGGAGGGCCGCCCAGGCCACCGCACCGGAGGAGATGCCCACCAGGATGCCCTCTTCGCGGGCCAGCCGCCGGGCCGTGCGGGCGGCGTCGTCATCCGCCACCCGGATGATTTCGTCCACCAGGTCCAGCCGGAGGACATCGGGGATGAAGCCCGCGCCGATGCCCTGGATTTTGTGCCGACCGGGCGACCCACCGGAGAGGACCGGCGAGGCCGCCGGTTCTACGGCCACCGCCCGCAGCGAGGGTTTCAGCGGCTTCAGCGCCTCCGCCACACCGGTGATGGTCCCGCCCGTACCCACCCCGGCGACGACGATGTCCACCGCGCCGTCGGTATCCCGCCAGATTTCCAGCGCAGTGGTGCGGCGGTGGATGTCGGGGTTGGCGGGGTTCTTGAATTGCTGCAGAAGCAGGTACCGGGGGTCCTGCGCGGCCAACTCCTCGGCCCGCCGGACTGCGCCCCTCATCCCCTCCTCGCCAGGGGTGAGGATGAGTTCGGCGCCCAGCGCGCGCAGGAGTTTGCGCCGCTCCACGCTCATCGTCTCGGGCATCGTCAGCACCAGCCGGTACCCCCGGGCCGCACAGACGAAGGCCAGCGCGATGCCGGTGTTGCCGCTGGTCGGCTCTATCAGGATGGTATCCGGGCCGATTTTCCCCTCCCGCTCCGCCGCCTCAATCATACTGACGCCGATGCGGTCTTTGACGCTGGCCAGGGGGTTGAAACACTCCAGTTTGACCAGCACCGTTGCCTCCAGCCCGGCGGTGAGGCGGTTCAGGCGGACCAGAGGGGTATCGCCGATCGTCTTGGTGATGTCGCTGTAGATGCGGGCCATATCCGTCTCCTTGCTCGTCCGCGCCCTATTTTGCGGCCTGGGCGCACACGTCCTGAAGGGTGACGCCATCCAGCACGTCGGCGACCGCTGCCGACGCCTTCTCCCAGAGGCAACGGGTGACGCAACTGGGGGCCCGGGGGCAGCGCTTTTCGCCCCCAGGGGCCACACAATCTACCAGCGCGATGGGTCCCTCCACGGCGCGGATAATCTCGCCGACGGTAATCTGGGATGGGGGTCGCCCCAGGCGGTATCCTCCAGCGGGACCCTTCACCCCCTGCACCAGCCCGGCCCGCTCCAGCCGGCGGAACAACTGGGCGATGTAATCGGGGGAGATTCCCTGCCGCCGGGCGATGTCCGCCCGGGGGATCGGGCTTTCCCCGTCGTGAAGGGCAATATCCGCCATCGCACGGACAGCGTATCGGCCTCGGGTGGAAAGTCTCATGGTGCTTTGATTATAGCATAGTTGAGTATTTTTGTCAACAATTTTGCTCCAGTTTCCAGGGAGCCCTTCAGGGGCTTCCCTGCAGGGTAGCCAGCCACCGAATTGCGGTTGCCGGAAAGGGTGTTATAATGATTTGCGGCGTAGCCGGTTTTCCTAAAAGGTTTTGCGATTCAGCCTCACTCCTTCCCATGACTGGAGGGCGTGTCGCCGCAGACGGCGGGGGTGGGGTGAGGAAGGCGGAGGAGGAATCACGATGTTCCAGCCCCAGGTGCTGACAGTAGAAGAGATTCGCGCCCTCCTGACCGACTTCACCGAAGAGGAAGTGGAACAGGCCCGCGCCCTCTCCCTGACCCCCATTGAAGCGAGAAATCCTCTACGAGGGCGTCCCGGGCAGCGCCATTGTGCGGGATACGGCGGGACGGGAGTACATTGACTGCACCGCTCAGGCCTGGACCCTCAACGTGGGGTACTGCCACCCGGACGTGCTGGCGGCCGTCGCGGAGCAGATGCGCCACCTCACCCATATCCGCTACGGTTTTCCCACCATTCCCCGTATCAAACTGATCAACCGTCTGGCAAGTCTATTTCCTGGTAACCTGAGGCGCGTTGCGCTGAACAACCAGGGTGGCGGTACCGCCATTGAGGCGGCCATGAAACTGGCAATGATCAACCGACCCGGCGCAACCACGTTCCTGGTGGCCTACCGGGGCTATCACGGGGCCACCCTGGCGACCATCTCCGCCAGCCACTATATGCCGGGCCTGATGCGCTTCAGCGGTTGGGGGCTGGAGCATATTGTCCGTTTTCCCTACCCATACTGCTACCGGTGCCCCATCCATCGCGACCCGGCCACTTGTGGCCTGGCCTGCCTGGAACTGGTGGAGCAGGCGATTCTTTACGGCGCCAACACCCCCATTGCGGGCCTCATCATTGAGCCGATGCAGGGGGCCGGCGGACAGATTCCCACGCCCCCTGGCTACCTGGCAGGCCTGAAGGAACTCTGCCATCGCTATGACATTCTGCTCATCTACGATGAGAGCCAGACTGCCTTCGGACGGGTCGGGGCGATGAGCGCCGCCGAGTACTACGGCGTCCCCCCGGACATTATGGTGCTCACCAAAGGGTTGGGCGGCGGCTTTCCGGTGGGCGCCGTTGTGGCCCGGGAGGACCTGAAGGGCTTTACCTACCTGGAGGAGCACACCACCTTCGGCGCCAACCCCGTCGCCTTTGCCGCCGCATTGGCGGCCATTGAGGTCACCCTGCGGCTGGACCTCCCCGGCCGCGCCCGTCTCCTGGGCCAGCGGGCCACTGCCCGCCTGCGCCAGATGCAGGAGGACCATCCTCTCATCGGCGATGTGCGCGGGTCGGGCCTCTTCATCGGCGTGGAACTGGTGGAGGACCCCGAGACCAAAGTCCCGGCCACCGAGCGAGCCACCGCGCTGGTGGAACTGGCGATGGAGCGCGGCGTCATCTTTGACCTGGATATGCCCAACGTGGTCCACGGCCTTCCCACCCGCCGCAATGTCGTCAAAATCAAACCACCGTTGACCATCAACGAGGAGCAACTGGACCGGGCGCTGGACGTCTTTGAGGACGTGCTGGAAGGGGTGGCCCGTCTCCCGGATTCGGCGCTGGAGCACATCCGCCGGAAAATGATAGAATCTGCGATGCCCAGATAGGAGGCGTATGACCCAATACATCATCGCCCACGACGTCGGCACCGGCGGCAACAAAGCCGTCCTAGTGGATACGGAGGGGAACGTCCGCGCCACCGCGTTTATGGCCTACCCCGTCCACTATCCCCGCCCTGACTGGGCAGAGCAGGAACCGGAGGACTGGTGGGGCGCTGTCACCCGGACCACCCGGCAGGTGCTGGAGCAGGCCGGCATCTCGCCGAAGGACGTCCTGGCCGTCGTCCACGCCACCCAGATGCTGGGCATCGTCCCCATGGGACGGGACGGGCAGGTCCTGCGGCGGGCCATTATCTGGCTGGACGGCCGCGCGCCGCAGTATGCGGAGCGCATTATGCGCCGCTTCCTGGGCCGCCGGGTCTTCGCGATGATCGCCGGTGCGGAACTCTCCGGCAAGGACGGCATGCCGAAAATGCTCTGGCTGAAGGAGAACGAGCCGCACATCTATCACGGCATGTCCTGCTTCCTGGACGTGAACGGCTACCTGACCTACCGGGCCACCGGGCAGATGGTCTTTGAGTGGTCGTGTGCCTCGGCCTTCGCCCTGGACCTGAAAAAGAAGGACTGGATGCGCGGGTTACTCCGCTACATCGGGCTGGACCCGGCGAAGTTTCCACCACTGGTCCGCTCCACCGACCGGGTCGGTGGCCTGACGGCGGAGGCGGCGCGGGCCTGTGGCCTGCTGGAGGGCACCCCGGTCTTCGGCGGAGGCGGCGACGCGCTGGGGGCCGCCGTCGGTGCCGGCGCTGTCCGCGAAGGGGACGGCCATATCAACCTGGGGACCTCCGGCTGGGTGGGCGTCGTCACCCGCAAAACCCCCACGGGCCGCCATGGCGTCGCCTGCATCCAATCCGCCGACCCCCAGAAGGTGATGCTCTTTGCCGAAATGGAGACGGCGGGCGCCTGCCTGAAGTGGATCGCCGACGAGTTCTACCGTCATGAGCAGGCCGACCCCAACATCCCCAACGTTTACGCGCTGATGGACGAGGACGTGGAGCGCATCCCGCCGGGGTCGGACTACCTGGTCTGCACCCCCTGGATGTACGGGGAGCGGGCGCCGGTCTCCGATACGTGGGTTCGGGGCACCTTCTTCAACCTGAGCGCCGACCACACCCGGGAGCACCTCCTGCGGGCTGTCTATGAGGGCGTGGCCTACAACCTGCGCTGGATGATAGACATTGTGGAGAAAACGTTCGGTTTCCCGCTGCCGGTCCTGCGGGTCATCGGCGGCGGCGCGCGCGGCGCGCCCTGGATGCAGATTATCGCCGATGTCACGGGTCGGCGGGTGGAGACCGTCGTCAACCCCCAGGAGGCCGGCGCGGTCGGGATGGCCCTGACTGCCGGGGTGGGTCTGGGGCTCTACCCCGATTTTGAGTCCCTGCGGAACGTCGTCCGCGTGGAGCGGGAATTTGAACCCCGGCCCGAGAATAAAGAGACCTACGACCTGCTCTATCGGGCCTACCGCCGTCTGTACGCGTCGTTGCGGGGCCTGTACCGGGAAGTTAACCGGGTGCGGTTTCGCAAAGGATGAACGCGAGGGGTGCAGCAATGGCACAACCGTATCAGGGATTGACCGCCGAAATGTATCAGGCCATTGTAGCGATTGTGGATGAACGGATGAAAGAACTCTCGGTCATCTATCAGGATTCCGACTGTCCGGCCGAGGCCCAGGCCGGTGCGGAGGAGGCATTCCGGGGCTACCGGGAGGAGTCCGAGGAACGCTGGGCGCGCATAGAGGCGGCGCTGGCCCGCTTAACCGAAGCCCAGGCCCATACCGAAGCCCAGGTCCGGGCCCTGGCCGAGGCCCAGGCCCGCACCGAGGCCGCGCTGAACCGGCTGGCCGAGGCCCAGGCCCGCGCGGAGGAGGAGTTCCGAAGATACCGGGAGGAGTCCGAGGCGCGCTGGGCCCGTATAGAGGCCAACCTGGACCGGCTGGCCGAGGCCCAGGCCCGCACCGAAATCCAGGTGCAAAAACTCACCGACCGGCAGGGCGCCTTTGAGGGCCGACTTCTGGAACTGACCTACCACCAAAAGGCGGGGGTATATTTCGGCCCTCTCCTGCGGCGGCCGCGCGCGTTCGCGCCTGTAGAGATGGAAAACCGGGTGGAAGGCCATCTCTCGCGGGAGGAGTTCCTGGATTTTCTGGCCGCCGATCTGGTGGTCAGCGGCTACCCCCGCTACTTCCCGGAAGCGCCTCAGGTTTGGCTGGTGGTAGAGGTCTCGGCCACCGTGGACCGGCACGACGTGGAGCGGGCGCGGCGGCGGGCGGCGCTGCTCCGGCGGGCCGGCCTGCGGGCCATCCCGGTCGTCGCTGGCGAGGATGCCACCCTGGGAGCACGGGATGAAGCCGAGGCGCACAACGTCTTGATGCTTCAGGACGGACGGGCCCTTTTCTGGGAAAAGGCCCTGGCCGAGGCCCTGGGCGAAGAGCCGTCAGGAGGTACGGAATGAAGCAAGAAGACGTCGCATCCCTGCCCATTGCCCTCCCCGAGGGCATAGAGGAGAACGAGTACGTCATCGGGACCTATCTGGTCTCCTACCCCAAAGCGCTGCCGGTGCCGAAACTGGCCCCCGCGCTGGCAATTGAGCAATCCACCGGCACGTGGGTCCCGGTCCCGGGAGAGACGCCGGAGGTCCGCCGCAAGCATGTCGCCAAAGTGATCGGCGTCTACGAAATCCCTGACTACGAGTGGATGGTCCCGCCGGAGGTGGAGTACCGCCACTACATCCTCCAGATCGCCTTTCCCGTCATCAACTTCGGCTCCCAGATACCGATGCTCCTGACCACCGTCGTGGGCAACATCTCTATGGCCGGACGGCTGAAACTGCTGGACCTGCGCTTCCCGCGCGCTTATGTGGAGGGCTTTCAAGGGCCGAAGTTCGGCATCCCGGGAGTCCGGGAGATTCTGGGTGTGTACGACCGCCCGCTGCTCAACAACATGATCAAACCCTGCACCGGCTATCCGCCGGAGGTCGGGGTGGAACTCTTCCGCGCGGCGGCGCTGGGCGGCTGCGACATCATCAAGGACGACGAACTGCTGGCCAATCCGTCCTTCAACGAAGTGCAGGCGCGGGTGAAACTCTACGTGGAGGCGGAGCGGCAGGTCTACGAAGAGACCGGCGAGCATACCCTCTACACCGTCAACGTCACCGACGAGGTCCCCAAAGTGTTTGAGAATGCCCGCCGGGCAGTGGAACTGGGTTGTAACGCCATCATGGTCAACTACCTGGCGACCGGCTTTCCGGTCCTGCGGGCTCTGGCGGAAGACCCGGCCATCAACGTCCCCATCCTGGCCCATATGGACGTGGCGGGAGCCTTCTACGCCTCGGAGTGGCACGGCATCAGTTCCCACCTGGTGCTGGGCAAACTCCCCCGCCTGGCGGGAGCGGACATTGTCGTCTTCCCCGCGCCGTATGGGAAGGCGCCCGTCCTGCCGGAGAAGTTCCAGCGGGTGGCGCAGAACCTCTCCTTCCCCTTCTACCACATCCGCCCGACCTTCCCGATGCCCTCCGGCGGCATTACACCGAAGATGGTCCCGCAGGTCATCAAAGACCTGGGGCCGGATATTGTCATCGGGTCCGGCGGGGGCATCCACGCCCACCCGCAGGGGCCGGTGGCCGGGGCCCGGGCGTTCCGGCAGGCCATCCAGGCCGCTATGGAGGGCCGCCCGCTGGAGGATGCGGCACAGGAGTACCCCGAACTCCGCGTCGCCCTGGAGACCTGGGTGGACCCGTTCGGGAAGGGACTGGGGGTGTAAATTTGTTCTTTTGCCGGGCAGAAGGCCATTTTGGGCGATTTTCTAACAGCCCACCCTGAAAAGGCCAAACTTCAGGGAGGGGGCGGCGGCGCAGCCGCCAGGGGTGGGGTGAGGGCCAGGGGCAATCCCATCGGAGGTAACCGCCTCATGAAACAACGCGTCCTGTTTCTCTGCACGGGCAACTCCGCCCGCAGCCAGATGGCCGAGGGCCTGGTCAACCATCTTCTGGGGGACCGCTGGGAGGCCTTCTCAGCGGGGACTCATCCAGCCGGCTACGTCCATCCCCTGGCCGTCCAGGCTATGGCCGAACTGGGCATAGACATCTCCGGGCAACGGTCCAAGTCGGTGGAGGAATTTCGCGGCCAGAATTTTGACGTCGTCATCACCCTCTGCGACAGCGCGGCCCAGGAGTGCCCGGTCTGGCTGGGACCGGGACGGGCCATCCATATGGGTTTCCCGGACCCCGCCCAGGCCGACGGCGTAACCGAGGACCGCCTGGATGCCTTCCGGCGGGTGCGGGACGGCATCCGGGAGAAGGTCCTGGGCTATCTGGAGAGGGAAGCGCCGGAAGAGCACGAAAAGCCGCTGTTTCTGCGGGTTTCGGGGGCATCCTGAGGATACCGAAAGGGGCGTCATGTTCGTCTCACGGGAGGATTACGAAGAACGGGAAGCCCGCTTCCTGGCCCCCTACGGCTTTAAGAGTCGGGAGTCGCGCGGCCGGGCCATACCGGAGGACGAGCATCCCTACCGGACCGCCTTCCAGCGAGACCGGGACCGTATTCTCCATACCACCGCCTTCCGCCGGCTGGAATACAAGACCCAGGTCTTCGTCATCTATGAGGGGGATTACTACCGCACCCGCCTGACCCACACGTTGGAGGTTGCCCAGATCGGGCGGACCCTGGCCCGCGCGCTGGGAGCCAACGAGGACCTGTTGGAGGCCATTTGTCTGGCCCACGACCTGGGCCATCCCCCCTTTGGGCACGCCGGGGAGGCCACGCTGAACGGGCTGATGGCCGGCCACGGCGGCTTTGACCACAACCGCCAGAGCCTGCGCATCGTGGATTTCCTGGAGCAACGGTTCCCCGAGTTTCGCGGCCTCAACCTGACCTGGGAGGTCCGGGAGGGCATCGTCAAGCATGAGACGGAGTACGACGTGGCCGACGCGGCCGGTTTTGAGCCGGAGAAACGGGGGACCCTGGAGGCCCAACTGGCCAACCCCGCCGACGAAATCGCCTACAACGCCCACGACCTGGATGATGGCCTGCGCTCCGGTCTCATTACTCCGCGCGACCTGGACGGCATCGCCTGGTGGGAACGGCTCAAGGAGAGCATCGGCTGGTCGGGGGACCACTTCACCGACCTTATCCGCCACCGGCTCGTCCGCCGATTCATCGGCCTCATGGTCACCGACCTGGTCACTGAGACCCACCGTCGGCTGGAAATGTGGAGGCCGAACTCCCCCGAGGATGTCCGCAACCTGCCGGAGAACGTTGTCGCCTTTTCTCCTCCAGTCCAGCGGATGAACCGGGAACTGAAGACATTCCTCCTGGAGCGGCTATACCGCCATCCCCGGGTGATTCGGATGCAGAAGAAGGCGGAGCGGGTGGTGACGGAACTCTTTGAGGCATACGTGGCGGAACCGGCCCAACTCCCCCTGGAGGTCCAGGCCCGGCTGGAGGAGGGAGAAGACCTGTACCGGGTCGTCTGCGACTACATCGCCGGGATGACGGACCGCTTCGCCCTGCAGGAATACGCCAAGATGTTTGACCCCTACGAGCGGGTGTAGCGGGGAATACCCTACCCCGGCGCTGGACAGAGGTGAAATCTGTAGTAAAATGGTAACCATATGAAACACGTCGTCAGCATCAGCCTGGGCAGTTCTACCCGCGACAAACGGGTGACTGTCACGCTGGCCGGTGAGCCGGTGTTGATTGAGCGCATCGGCACCGACGGCGACGCCGACCGGGCCGCCCAGTTATATCGCGAACTGGACGGCAAGGTGGACGCGTTCGGCGTGGGCGGATTTGACCTGGGGCTCACCGTCGCTGGGCGGTACTACCCCATCTACAGCGTCCAGAAAATTGTCGCCGGGGTGCGCCAGACCCTCATGGTGGACGGCAGCGGCCTGCGCCAGACGCTGGAGCGCCGGGTCGCCCAGTTCATAGAGAGGACCATCGGCCCCGAAGTGAACCCGAAGCGGGTGCTGATCCCTTCGGCGGTGGACCGGTACGACCTGGCCCTCTCCTTTGCCGAAGCCAGATACGATCTCCTTTTCGGCGACCTGGGGTTTGCGTTGGGACTGCCGATCCCCATCCGTTCCATCCCGTCCCTCCATCTCCTGGCCCGTATCCTGCTCCCGGTCCTATTACGGATGCCCTTTGAGTGGCTCTACCCCACCGGCGAGAAGCAGGAGACGGTCAAACCCAAATTTCCGCAGTGGTACGAGTGGGCCACCGTCATCGCCGGGGACTGCCTCTACATCAAGCGGCATATGCCGGAGCGGCTGGACGGCAAAATCATCGCCACCAACACCACCACCGAAGCGGACGTGGAGACGTTTCGGCAACGGGGCGTGCGCTACCTGGTGACCTCCACCCCCCGCATAGAGGGGCGCTCCTTCGGCACCAACGTGATGGAGGCCGCCCTGGTCGCCGTGGCGGGGAAAGGCCGCCCGCTGACCCCGCAGGAACTGGAGGGGATGATCCGCCAACTGGGTCTGGAACCCGCTATCCAGCCGCTGAATCCGTAGGCGCTTGTCGTCAGGCACGAAGCGAAGCGGAGTGCCGCATCGTAGACTCGGCTCGTCGTCAGGCACGAAGCGAAGCGGAGTGCCGTATCGTAGACCCGGCTCGTCGTCAGGCACGAAGCGAAGCGGAGTGCCGTATCGTAGACTCGGGAGTTGGGAATGAACGGAATCCCGCAAATGGCCGCCGTCGTCCTGGCCGGAAGTTCGCCCAAAGAGAACGACCCCCTGGCCGAGCACACCCTGGGCCGACCCAAAGGTCTCCTGCCCATCGCCGGCCGTCCGATGCTGGCCTACGTGGTGGAGGCGCTGGCCGGCTCCCGGTACATCCAGAACATCATCGTGGTCGGCCTGCCACCGGAGGACCGACCGCCGCTATCGGTCCCCGTCACTCACCTCCCGGCTCACGGCGACCTGTTCAGCAACGCCGAAGCGGGAATCAACCACGCCGTTGCCGTCAACCCGGACCTGGACGGTATCGTAGTCAGCAGCGCCGACATCCCCCTGGTCACTCCGGAGATTGTAGACCGGTTTATAGAGGACTGCCTCCGTACCGACCATGACGTGTACTATGGAATAGTGGAACGGTCGGTGATGGAAAGCCGTTTTCCCGCTTCCCGGCGCTCGTACGTTCATCTCCGGGAGGGGGATTTCGCCGGAGGGGATATAATTCTGGTGCGGCCGGGGGCGATGCGGGCGAACCGGGACCTCTGGCGGCAGGTGGCGGACGCTCGTAAGAGCGCGCTTTCTCAGGCGCGGATTCTGGGGGGAATCTGGCCGGTGGTGAGATTGCTGGCCCGACGGATGAGTCTGGCCGAGGCGGAACAGCGGGCCAGTCGGGCATTGAACGTGCGGGGGCGGGCCGTTATCTGCAAGGACCCCGAGGTGGGCATGGACGTGGACAAACCGTTTCAACTGGATATTGTACGGGCCGAACTGGAGGTGCGCCGCGATGGATGAGCAGGGAAAGGGGTCGTTCTGGGAACGGCTGTTTCACCTGGACGCGCGCCTCTCGGCCCGGCTGGCACTGCGGGCCCGCTTCCTGCGCTGGCTGGCGACCTTTTTCGCCCACACCGGCGACGCCGCCCTCTGGCTGGCGGGCGCGGGGACGCTCTTCTTCCTGGCGGACGCCGCCTTCTGGCGCGAACTGGCCCTGCGCATCATCACGGCGATGACTGCCGGAGGCGTCGCCTCTACCGCGCTGAAATGGACGTTTCGCCGCCAGCGGCCGCCGGGCCCCTCGGCCGGGCTCTATTTCCACCTGGATCGCCACGCTCTCCCGTCCGGCCATGCCACGCGCGTCGCCTGCATCATGGTGGTGCTCAGCCCGATTCTCCCGGCCTGGTGGGCCAGCGCCCTGCTGGGCCTGTGGGCCGCGCTGGTCTCCCTCTCCCGCGTTGCCCTCCAGATTCACTACCTGCTGGACATCCTGCTGGGGATGGCCGTCGGCGCGCTGGTGGGACTGGTCGTCATTCGGGTGATATAGAGAGCCTCCCCTGATCGGTGTTTTGCGGCGGCCTCCGGCCGCCGCAAAACATTTTGCCACGCAATTGAAACACTCCCGACACACCCCCGATTTGCATTTGCGGCAAAAATACAGTACAATGAAAATGTGTTTATTCCCCCCTTCTCCCGCTCTTCCGAAAGGAGGTGTGCCATGCGAAGAGCGTCTGTGTTGACCGTTGTGCTGCTGCTCCTGGTGCTGACGGCCCAGGTGGCCTCGGCAGCACCGGCCCGGTGGGCTATCCTGGGGTATCACGTGGTGAAGCCCGGGGAGACCCTCTTCTGCATCGGCCGGGCGTACGGTGTAGACCCCTGGGCTATTGCCTCCCAGAACAGCATCGTGAACCCCGGCCGCATCTACGCGGGGATGCGTCTGGCCATCCCGGATGCGTACCGGACCCTGCCTCCCGGCCCGCGCTGCACTCCCCAATTCGGTCCTCCTCCTCCACCGCCCTGTACCTGCGCAACCTACTACACGATTCAGAGGGGAGATACCCTCACCCGCATCGGTATCCGGTTTGGGGTGAGCCTTTGGCGGATCGCCGAGTGCAACGGTATCTACAATATGAACTATATCCGCGCCGGCGACACCCTGTGCATCCCCAGCCCATAACCCTGCTCTCTCAACGCTGCCACTGGCCCGGCCTGGTCAAAGAGCCGGGCTTTTGTTTCGCTGAGCATTGCCCAGAAACTGTGGCGTAGCGCAAGATTCATCTTGCGCTATCTGGCCTCGTGGTCTCCGGGATGGCCCCTGACAAGTGGGGGGTGCCGAAGCAGGGGTTTGCCCTCACCCCACCCCTTACCCTTCCCCTCTCCCGCTCGCCTTTCGGCGGCAGAGGCCTCACCCCTCCCCCGACCCCTTCTATGATGTTGCTTTTGTCAAGTGGGGGTAAATAGACGCGCGGGCCTAACCGACCCCACGGGTCGCTTCGGAATATTCTTTAACACCAACGAGACAAAAGCAAGGTCCCCCGCCGGCGGCCAGGACCTTCCCTCC